>JAEUSA010000119.1 GCA_016788945.1 Leptospiraceae bacterium | reverse complement strand
ATTGCCTAGCGATGATTTGCTTCTGCAACACTTGCTCTAATTTCGCAAGGCGGATTTCTTGCTGCCTGCGCGCTATGAGTTCGTCATTCAGGCGGCGTCCTTGTTCCACAAGTTTATTTTCGAGCGCGGCTATGCGGGTGTCGGCAGCGGCTTTGTCATGGTGCAATTGATCTCTCGCGGCAGAGAGTCTCTTTTCTGCGTCAGCCGCGCGTTGTTCCAATGTCTGGGATTTTGTTTCTAACGCCGCAAGGCGGTGGTGATTATGCGCCTCAACGCGCGTGACGATTTCCTGAATGGGGTAAGCTTGCGGCACCCCGACAAGGCAGTTGATGAGCTTAATACTTGGATTGTTCGATGTTTCCCAAGCACGGCCGACCACGCGCGTGAATTGGCCGGGAAGTATGTCCTTGGCCGCAACCGCGACGCCGATTCCCGCTTCTTTTTCAGAGGCGATAACGAAGTCGCCGCTGTGCACACTACCGCGCACTTTTATCTTAACCTGGCCGATGAAACCCGCCGTAGCGAACTTACTTCTGTCTCCTCGGTTCGCCGGAGTATTGCCGATGACAATGGAAGAATGGGAAACCGGCATGAACAGATTTCCCTGGAGCGAAGATACGGCATTGCCGTGATCGATCGCGACAATGTCTCCCGCCTCAGGCGTGGGCAATCCGTTCCCTAAGCGTAACATTTCAGCGTAGTCTGCGTTACCACTCGTGAATACGGCGTTTCCCCCGCCACCGTTGCCTTCAATAGCGCCTTTTGATGTTGCGGCCGAAAGATTTCCCCCTGCAAGAAACGTGATAAAATTATTGCCACTATCGACGGTACTGATGCCGCTGAACCAAATCGCAAGACCATCTGGCCCCGGCGAAACGCCGTTGCTGGCATTTTCGATAATGGCAATGTGATCTTGAGGGGCTGTGCTCGTGCCATTGATGTTGCCTTTGGCATAAAATTGGTAGAGCCCGGCGGCTGCGCTATTTCCCGCTGTCAACGATCCACCGACGTTCACAGGTTTGGCGTTTGTATTGATGAAGAATGTTGCACTGGAATTCAACTCATTGTCGTCGATGTTCAGCGCACTCGTCCCTGCCGCATTTTCAACAATGAGCCCTCCCGATGCCTTGATCGTGGCGAGAGTCGCGCCATTCGAATCGGCAGCACCGCCAATGTGCAATTTTGCTCCAGGCGCAGTCGTCCCTACTCCTAATTCTCCGGTCGAAAGTAAGGTCATGCGCGTGGTGAGAGCGCCACCGACCGGTCGCGTCTGCACATAGAGATCGGCACCATCAGCGTTGCCGGTCTGCCGATTGGCATAGATTCTTGCATTTTCGGTAGATTGATGATAAAAATGGTAAGACGCCCCGCGATTTGCAGTAGTGTCGTTCGGGTTCTGTATCGCAATGCCAAAATTCAGCTGCCCTGAAACAAACAGCGTAGTCAGCGGTGCAGCGCCGATACCGACATAACCTCCAAAGCCATTGAGCGTCATATTTGCCGCCGTCGTATTCGACCAACCCTGAATCTGCGTGGAATCGAGCGACAGGTGCGTGCCGCTCGTTGCACCTAAAATAGCAAAGCCGGTGGTACTGTTGGTGATCGCAGAACCGCCGACGACACCAAGCTTAACACCAGGCGTCGCAACACCAATACCAATGTTGCCGGCGCCATAACTCAGATCGGCGCCTGTCAGCGTCCATTTGGCATTGTATAGCTCGATAAAATTTGCGTTCACATCGTCCGCGACGGCGGGGTTGCCTGCGGTGAAGTTGATTCGCGCTGCGTGCAGCGAAACCGTTGGTAAATAAATCCATAGGGCCCATAAATAGAAATAAAGACCAAAATATCTATATTTTCTGCATGCGTTCATAGAACCCCCGGTGGTAAGCACCATGCGAATCACACCATCTCAAAGCGACAAGCCCTTTGTTCTTTTTGAACTTTGCCCCTTCGGGTACGATCAAGAAACTTTACAGTCTGATATATGCGCCTATTCTGTGCGATGCAACGTATTCATGCCGTAGCTTTCGCCTTGTTCTTTTCGGCGCAAACCTATGCGCACTCGCAAGATTTGTTCACCGGCATCGAATTCGGCAGTTCACCCGATGCGGTGAAAGCCGGCGCGAAAGATGTGTCGAATAAACAGAGTTGGGAAGAAACCGCTTTCGAAGTGGTGAATCCGCCTTATAGTCTACTCAATCAATTCAAGCCTGCAAAGTGTGTGTTGACCTATTACAATAAACGTCTGTTCAGCATGCGCTGCGACTTTGCGCGCGCACAGTTTGAGGCAATTTATACCAATTTGATCGCGCGACGCAAAATACCCAAAGACAAAGAGCTCGCCAAGAAGGATAAATCGGCGACATGGTACGGCGAATACCGTGACGGCCGCTTTGAAGACGTACTGCAAATTTACCAGTCTGGCGCATACACCGTGGTGAGCTACAGCGACGAAAAACAAAAAGATTTTCGCTTCGGTGATTTATTTAAGGGCATGATCCCGTGGCTCATTTTAGCCTTCGTCGGTCTGTTCGCGGGCTACATGCTGTTCGGTTGGCTGATGACCAGCAAATGCCCGAAATGCAAAAAGCGCAAATTGAAAGTCACTGGTAAATCATTCGATAATCCGCACGATTACGACCCCGGCCTGTTTTCGGCCGATGTGCACTGGGACGAGGTCTATCACTTCCGATGCAAGAATTGCGGCTATGAAAAAGACGATCGCTACTCCGGTTTCTGGAGCTGGCGCCGAAGCCAAGGGGAGTAACCTTTGTCTATCGCCAAGCTCGCTCCGGTTTGCCTACCTATCGGATTTTGAAATTTTTCAATGCCGTCGAAATGCGCTTTAGCTCAGATGCCGCCGGCTGCTTGCGTGCAGCATGAGTGAGAAAATATATCTTTGAGTCTTTGGAAACAACACGTCCAATATTGAACTCTTCTTTAGGTACTGTACACTGCGAATATCCCCAGAAATATATTACATCCCCTTCGCCATCATGAATTATGCGAAAATCAGATGCCGGGCAACCTTCCGCAGCAAACTTTTTTTTATGTGAGGCAATTAGCTCGGCAGCAGAAAGTGTGCTCTTTCCTTCGGCGAGCGTAAAAAGCCGCGTCCACGCCTCAATAGATTCTCCTTTGATGACATATTCAACAAACGCGTGGTTGGGACCATAATCTGAGCTGCCGACTTCCCAATTTAATCCATCGAACGACAGTTGTTTGGTATTATCCTTGGCATTTTCGGCAGGCCCTATGCGCATAGACAAGGCCGTTTGGCCTTTAATCGCAATCATCTCAAAAGCAAGCCAATGGACGGCGATCTCTCCGCATGCATTGATCCGCCACTTTTCCTCCCATTTGTCGCCGGCGTTGAATGTCTTTTTCTCCCGCATGCCGACAGGACGCAAATCCAATGCTTCGAGTATTTGTATACGATTGCAACTCTTATAAAATTTGCTCTTGAAGTCCGCCTGGGCGGCAAAAATAATCTCTCGAGTTGCATGGCTACCCGCCAAAGGTGATTGGGGCCAAACCAGACTTGGGGAGCATAAAACTGCAAAGACCGCGTAGCGCAAGACCTTGCTTTGTGACGTGATTATTGCTATCAGTGTTTTCATACGTCTATGATAACACATATCGACGCCTATTTCGACCGAATGGACCCAAACGGCCTCTTTTCTTACCGCCCTGAAATAATCACATAGCCTAAGCTTTGGGCGGCGAAAAGCGCGCCGACAGCGTCACAACCCTAACAATTTTCTCATCGGCGTGTAGGCATTCGGCAGCCAGGCAAGAATGCCGATCGTGAAGGCAGAATAAAGAAGAATCATTTTCTTACGCGGCACGATGCGCCCGCGAGCCTTTTCAGCCGAAACAAAATACGTCAGGCAGATAATGGCGAAAATCCATTCGATGACAATTGCCGTATATGGAAATCTGCCGTATGAATTGAGCCCGATCTTCATCGACGTCGGCCCCAAAAGTTCATGTTGAAATCCGACGATAAAATCAGACCAGACATGCAGGCAGGTTAAGAATGCGCAGGCCAGAGAAAGTTTTGTATTTTTCCAGATCAGCTGCACCAGAACGAACACGGCAACCCCAAGAAGTAGGTTCGGCACCACGTTGTGGCTGTAAGTCATGTGCACGTCGAGGTTGTTAAAGGTCGCATCGAGAATCGAGTCGGGTTTTGTGGGCTCGACGCCGACCAAAGCTAAAGCCAACCAGAGAAATTCTGCAAGGTTGGCTGTGAGCAATAATAACCAAAACGGCGCCGTCGGTAGGTGCGGCCTGACTAAAAAGGCGGATGCATAGTGTCCTAAAACCATTTACGCGTCCTTCATGACTTTATGCAGAAAAATGAAGAAGCCGATATAGACCCCAATCAAGACCCAGATCAGCGATGATGCCATGGGTAATGCAGGCGAGGCGGCACCGCGTTGTAAATAATAAATCCGCCTGCAGGTGACCCGCAGGCGGATTAGTGACATTCATAAGCCGGATTCTGTCTGAGCGAATTTTGCTTTCGCAAAATCGCTTTGGCAACCATTTGTCTTGTCGGCGGGTTATACCCCGCCGCCCTTCGCTTTCTACCCGTTGCGTCGTTCAGGCCGGGCCGGCCAGGGCTTACGCCCTCGTGTGAACCCACAACTGCTCGAAATTGCACCCGGGGGAGTTTACCCTGCCGCAAACCTCTCGGCCGCGCGGTGCGCTCTTACCGCACCTTTTCACCCTTGCCAGATTGAGGGGGTGCTTACGCAACCCCGCAATCTGGTGGTATTTTTTCTGTGGCACTGTTCGTCAGTAGGGATTCGTAAGAATCTCCGCCGCCCAGATCTCTCTGGCCCCGTTGCCCGTGGTGTCCGGACTTTCCTCGCCCCCGCGTATCTTCTGCCTTTGCCCTGCGGGGCTAAGGCGATACGCTATGGCCGCGCGGTTGCTCCTGTCAGCAGTATATTAGTTAATAAAACACCGGCTGGCGAGCAAAAGTGGGCTGCGGAATTCCATAGCGGGTGCGGGCGCGTTTTGTGGGTTCTTGAGACTTGCGAACGGTTCAGCCTTACCGTGCATAGAAAACCGCAAGCCTCGCGGTTTTTTAGAAAAAACCGCTGCCGGTAGGTCGTTGACCTCCTGGTCGACGACTAAAGCGCTTCGCTGCTTGCGGTTT
>JAEUSA010000082.1 GCA_016788945.1 Leptospiraceae bacterium | reverse complement strand
CTTATTGTAAACGACGGAAAAAGGTTCTACGCTTTCGGTAATCCACGTGTTGCCACCAATCACTGATTTGCGGCCGATAACCGTCTCGCCACCCAAGATCGTTGCGCCTGCATAAATCACGACACCCTCTTCTATGGTAGGATGTCTTTTTGTGCTGGCGAGGCTTTTGTCGACAGATAAAGCACCGAGCGTAACACCTTGGTAGATTTTGACATTGTCGGCAATGACCGAAGTACCACCGATGACAATGCCCGTGCCGTGGTCCATAAAGAATGAGCGACCGATCTCAGCACCGGGATGAATATCGATACCGGTCTTTTCGTGCGCGTGTTCGCTCATCAGGCGTGGCAGTGTAGGAATCTGCCGGCGGAAAAAATAGTGCGCGATGCGGTAAACGGCGACGCCGTAAAAGCCCGGATAGGCGAGCACCACTTCTTGCAGGTTTTGGGCAGCGGGGTCACCGGCGTACGCAGCTTCGGCGTCTTGCCAAAGAATGTCGTACAGCGCGGATAACTCGGCAGAAAAAAATTCTTCGCTGAGTTTTGTTGCCTCAGTGTGAGCAAACGGGGTAAGCAGTGATGTCAAAGTAGATTTCAGCGAAGCAATCTGCGTGCTCCATTCGCTCTCCGTCTTGTGTTGGGCTTCATAACTATGAGCAAAAAGGAAATCCAACAGACCACTGATGAATACGCCGGCGTCGTCTTTTCCCGGCAGCGCCGAAGTGAACTCACGGCTGCGCTGACGAACTTTGGCGTAAAGAGACTCTGACATTATTTCGTCAGAAAATGCGTGAGTTCAATGGCGATTCTGTCGATCGCGAATTCGAGATAATCGCGGTCGCGGATACGTACCTTGTATTCGTGGATGCGCGCCTCGGTGGACGAATACGAACGGCGCCCGAGTTCAGTCGTTTTGGGCAAATTGCGCCTGCCCTTGTTGGCGAGTCTGCGAGCCATAGTTACTTCCTTGTAACGTGCTTTACCTGTATAAAGACGCGGTACGCCTTCATACAGGTAAAGCCTGATTTTGGGCCATCCTTGGCCTAAAATATGATCGTCCCCCCCGGAAAATAGCTGTAGAACTTTTTAGCGGGGCCGGGCTGCGCGATTTGAACTTGGCCTTGACAGGGTGTGGGCAAAGCAGGGATACTTAAAACAAGTGACATAATTATGCGAAACGATTTCTCGCTCGATCCGCATCTCACTAATAAAGATGATTCTGACCCCATTCTGGAGTACAAGAACATCGATACATCTTTGTTGAAATCCCGCCGCGTTCTTCTCGGCAAAATACCCTTTTATCAGGCGACTTCGACAGACCTCGTGGCGCACTCTATTAAGCGCCTCGATGAAATGCGCGAAAAAAAGAGTAAATCGAGTGGCCATTTTGGAGCACAGCTTGTTTTCCCTTTTGATCCATACCGTTACGTGTGGGTGCGCTTTCGCAAGCGGATGCTGGCGATGGCGAACGAAGCATTTATCAATCTGCCCGACGGCTCGGGTATGCTCTACATGTCGCGTGCACTGCATAAACCGCTGCCCGAACTGATTTCAACCGTCGCCTACGCGATGAACCTGATACGCATTGCGCACGCGAAAGAATATACGGTGTTCCTGCTCGGTTCGCGCGATGAGGTGCTTGAAAAACTTTATACCAACTTCCGCCGCTCGTTTGCCGGGTTGCGCATCGTCGGTCGCCACAACGGTTATCTTAAAGGCGCTGCAGCAGATCGTGTGCTCGAAGCCGTGCGCAAGACCGACCCGCATATTCTGTTCGTCGGTATGGGCTATCACCGGGGCATGAAATGGATTGAACAGAACCGCAGTCAACTTGGCGATCTCATCATCGTCAACGTCGGTGGTGCTTTCGATACGTTGGCAGGCACGCGCAAGAAGGCACCCGCATTCATGGCCGCAGCAGGTTATACTTGGCTGTGGCGTACGATCAATAAACCCTATCGCTGGCACCGTTTTTTTCTGGTGCTCTACTGGTTTTTTGAAACGATGTATTTTAAATTTTTCAAGCGCGACAGCAAGCCTACGCCCTAAGTTTGCGTCGCAATCTTTCGGTACCAAGCACACGCTTCATGCGTGCCGCAGACAAGGCCGAATGATTCCGTGTCGGGCTTATTAAAAACTACGGGCGCCCCACTACCCTCTGCAATTTCGAGACCGGCGGCAACGATAAGCGCTGCCCCGCCGGCGATATCCCATTCATTCTTCGGCTTCACAGAAATGACCAGATCGTATGTGCCATCGGCGACCAAAGCCAGCTTGTAGGCGATCGAACCGACGGCACGCTGCATCAGATCGCCATAGAGGCCTTCGAGGTGTTTGAGTTTACCCGACTTGTATTCGCTACGCGATACGACGATTCTGGGCAACAGCTCCGGCGGATGAATCGCTGTGCGCAGCGCGGCGACAAGCGGTTCGCCATCGCGAAAAAGGCCAATACCCGCACCACCGCTCAGCAAATATTTTTTTGCAGGATTACAAATAAAGCCTAATACAGGTGCACCATCAACGACCAACCCGACAGAAATCGCGAATTCATCGCGCCCTTTGATGAACTCGCGCGTACCGTCGATCGGGTCCAGAATCCAGACACGGCGTGCCTGCGCGCGGTCGCGATTCATTTGTTCGCGCTCGCCGGCCGCATCGGTCTCTTCGCTGAGCACTGCATCGCCCGGAAAAAATTTTCTGATCGCCGTACTCAATATGCGGTTAGCGGCAAAATCCGCTTCTGTCACAGGATTATCGGCGTCTTTGTGCTGCACTTCGTAAGACTGACTATGGTAGAATTGCATTACCGCCGCAGCAGCTTCACGCACCGCCGGTAAAAGTGTATCATGCACCGCTCTGATTTCTTCGCTCGTCATCTGAAATTATTTGTCGAGAGCTCGATTAAATAACATGCCCGGGTCAAAAGCGGCTTTGATGCGCTGCTGCACAGCAAAGTATTCGGCCGGCATAACGGCGCGTGCGTACTTTTGTTTCAGACGGCCGAGACCATGCTCCCCCGAGATCGCCCCACCCACGCGGGTTACTTCATGCGCGAGTTCTGGCATCAGCTGATCAAGCAACGGCAACATTGCGCTGTGCTCTAAGAGATAATTTATATGCAGGTTACCATCGCCTGCATGCCCCCAGATCGCAGTCGCCACACCGCGCTGCGCGGCATGGCGGCGCGCAAAGTCACAAACCGCCGGCAGCGCCGTCAGCGGCACTGCGACGTCTTCGCCGAGGCGGTAAGGGAACTTTTGCTTAATCGCGGGCGAGACAGCTTTACGTTTCGACCAAAGCTCGTGGCGGTTCTTTTCATCGCGCGCTGCGTACCAGTCGACAGCAGCGGTCACCTGCGGCACTCGTTCTAACGCATGCGCAGTCTCCATGGCAGTTCCATCGAATTCCACCATGAGCAATACCTTGCCGCTGAAGGGCAAATCGACCAACGAAGAGCTGTATGCGTCGATTAGTTCAATCGCGCGCGGGACAATACCTACGCGCCTGAGCGATAGAATGAAATCCACGGCCGCCTGTTCGGTTGCGAAGGCCGCGAGCAACAGGGCATGAGTTTCGGGCCGGGGCTTCAGACGCAGAGTCGCTTCGATAACCACTCCTAACCGCCCCTCACTGCCACAGGCAAGGTCGGGAACCGAAAACCCCATCGAGGTTTTCACCGGCAATGCGCCCGCAGCAAAATTGTCTCCGCTCGCATTTACCAGTCTTAGCGCAGCGAGAGACTGGCGCGTGGTCCCATATTTCAACGACGCCGGCCCGGCGGCATTCGTCGCCACACTGCCGCCGACCGTGCACAGCGATAATGACGATGGATCGACGGGATAAAACAGCCCGGTACCCTGAAGGTGGTCATTTATTTCTGACAAAATAACTCCGGCGCCCGCGCGAATCACCAGATTGTCTTCGTCGACATCAAAAATCTGGTTAAGCCGCGTGCAGTCGAGAACGACGCCGCGCTGCGGTACGCATGCCCCGGAAAGTCCGCTGCCACCACCGCGAATCGTAAACGACAAATCATCCTCACGGCCGGGAAACCGCGCGCGGAGGGCACTCAGTTCTTTAACGAGAGCCTGAATTTCTGCACCACTTGCCGGGCGCAGCACCAGTGCCGCCTCGCCCTGAAGATAAGTTTCGTCGTGCAGAAAGTCGGAAAAACGCAGATCACCCGGAAGAATGCCATGCTCCCGCCCGACAATCCGCGACAGGCTGTCGTAGGCCGAAAGCAGCTTGTCTTCGCCTGCGCCATGCCGATTCATATTGTCAGCATGTGCCGTGCGGAGAATGCGCAAAGCAAAAGATGTTTCTTACCTTCACGGCGCGCAAGCGCACCGTTCTGTTGTGCACCTGCGCTGTTCTTGCCGCAGCCGGTTGTCTGTCCATGGAAAAGAAGATTTTTTCTCCTGGTTGTGCAGAACCACGGCGAACTTGGCAGCAGATCAGCGTCAGTTATGCCCTGCCCGAAGAGAAGCACCGATATCTCGGGGAAATCGTGATACAATACGGTTCGGGTTATGAGCGCGCAGAGATTATTCGGCGGCTCAAAGTCGAGGCTGCTGAATGCGGAGCTGATGGATTGTTACTTGGTTCATTCTCGCGCGTCGACAGCAAGTGGAAATGGGCCGACAAAAATATGAACGATTCTTTCGATACCTCGGGATACCGTCTCATCGCGACAATGTTTCGTTATGAAGATACGCCGCCGCGCTGAGTTACGGTTTCTTTCGCAAAGCGCCACAACCTATCCCATTCATCTGCGCTCAACTTTTCTCCCGAACGAATTCGCGACGCAGCTTCGCCTTCCATCACACGAAAACGCGTTTCAAACTTTGTGCAGGCCTTGCGCAGAGCCCCTTCGGAATCTATACCGAGGCGACGTCCGTACTGTGCGAGAGCGAACAACAAATCGCCGAATTCTTCTGTCATGCGCTCCTGATCGACGCCAGTCACCTCGTCGAGTTCCTTGAGCTCTTCGTTAATTTTTTCGCGCAGCATGCGAGTACCATTTTGCCCGGCGGGCCCTCGGACATCCGTGTCCTCCGGCCCTCCGGCGGCCATCCGTGGCCCGGCGGGCCCTCGGACATCCGTGTCCTCCGGCCAATCAAAGCCGACTCGGGCGGCTTTTTCTCCGAGGCGTTCAGCGCGCTGTAAGGCCGGTAATATTTTGGGTACTCCGTCGAGATAAGATGTCGTTTGACCTCGCTGCTGCTTTTTCTCGCGTTCGCGCGCCTTGATTGCTTCCCAGTTCCGGAGCACCTCGCCGGGGGTTTCAGCCGACACATCTCCATAAACATGCGGATGCCGCACAATCAGTTTGTCGGTAATGCCCCGTGCCACATCAGAAAACGTAAAACGCCCGGATTCCGCAGCGAGCTGCGCATGGATCACCACCTGAAATAAGACATCCCCCAATTCTTCTTTAAAAGCATCGTCGGTAGCAGGCGTTAGCCCGTGCTCGATAACCTCGATGAGCTCGCTCGACTCTTCAAGCAGGTGTTTTGCGAGGCTTTCGTGCGTCTGTTCGATATCCCACGGGCATCCACCATTCTTATCCCGTAGATCACGTGCCACAGCAATGAGGTCGGCAATCGCATCGGCGCTACGCGGAGGTGTCTTCATAGCGTGCGATTCCTGTTTTTCGGGCAGCGCGGCGAGGCGTTTTTGGCTGGCGGGCATACAGCGCCGTAAGTTTTTGTGCGGAAATGCCTGTCAGGCTCAAGCCCTATACCCTCACGCTTGCCGGTGACTTGCTGTTGCTTGCCGCATGCAATTCCGGTTTTCTATACCTCACGGGTAAGACCTGGTATTTCGCCATTCCGCTGACGATCCTTCAGGTAACTCTGCTGGCGATTGTGAAAATCTACCGCGCCAATCTCAAATATCTTAACCTGTTTACGCTGCGAACTCTGATGGTTTTTTCCCTAATCAGCGTCTGCCTGTTGCAGGCGGATAACCTGCTGCACGGAAACTTCAACCTCTGGCATGCCGGCTTATTATTTGCCTCGCAAAATGTGCTGACCTTAATACACCGGCTGTTCTGGTATTTTCGTCTCAACCCTGAAGCGCGGCTGAAAAAACAAGGATTAACCCCCATCATCATCTATGGTGCCGGTACGGTAGCACACCACCTGTTGCAAGATCTTTCGACCGAAGATCTGTTAGGCAAGTACAGCATCGCCGCGATCGTCGACAATGACCCCGATAAAGTTGGCAGCCATGTTGGCCCATACCGCGTTTTTCCCGGTAATGACCTGCGGCGCTTAAGCGAAAAACATCTTGTGCAAGAAATCTGGTTCTCGATGCCTGTTACCCCCGATTTTTTAAAATCGGTCATGGATCTGCTTTCGGGCATTCGCGTTGCCTACAAAGTAATTCCGCGCAAGTTGCACGAATTTGTCCCCGATATTCGCAATCTGCGCATTGAAGACCTGATACGCAGGCCCGAGATACGGCTTGAAGCGAAGCCCGTCGAAGCCGTACTTGCCGGCAGACGAGTTTTAGTCACCGGCGCTGCGGGGTCTATTGGTTTAGAATTATCGCGGCAAATCGCTGCGCTCTCGCCCGCGCGCCTCACGCTCGTCGATCAATGGGAACACGGCGTCTATAAGCTCGAACAGGAATTTACCGGCGATAATATATTTTGTGCGATCGCCGATGTGCGCAATGAAAAGAGACTCAGCGACATTATTTTTGCAGAAAAACCGCAAATCATTTTTCACGCCGCTGCATATAAACATGTACCGCTAATGGAAACTAACCATTTGCAGGCAATCGATACCAATATCTTCGGCACCTGGCATCTGCTGGGCGCTGCTCTGCGTTACGCCGAATCATTGCCTGAAACAGATTCGGTGCGCATCGTCAATATTTCGACCGACAAAGCGGTCGCTCCCGAAAACATCATGGGCATTACAAAGCGTATTGCTGAACTGCTGATGTACAATGTGGCGCGAATTTCGTCAGGTAGACTCAAGACGGTCAGTGTCCGTTTCGGAAATGTATTAGGGTCTTCGGGGTCGGTGGTTCCTCTGTTCTGGGAGCAGATTCAGCGCGGCGGCCCCTTAACGGTAACACACCCCGATATGGAACGTTTCTTTATGACAATTCCGGAGGCTGTGAGGCTTGTTTTACAAGCTGCTGCATTAGGCGACGCTGGGGACATTCTCGCTCTCGACATGGGCAAACCGGTGCGCATCGTCGAACTTGCTGAACGTCTGATTCTTTTGGCAGGCAAAAAACCGCACAGCGACATTAAAATAGTCTTCACCGGCGTGAGACCGGGCGAGAAATTACAGGAGGAATTGTTCTGGGAGAAAAATTCAGTGCGCACTGCCGTGCCCTTTATTTTCCGTTCAACGGGAGATGTCAAAACAGTCGACGCGGCTGAATTCATCGCGCTGCTCAGGGATGCGCTCAAGGAAGATCGCTCGCGAAGCTGGTACAAAGAATTTTTGCAAAAATATTGCTAAGCAGACCTGACGAAGATTACTCAGCTTCGGCGAGTTCTTGCTCAAGTCGCGCGGCGCCAATGCGTCGCTGCATGACTACCCAGCCAATACCACCGAGTATGCCAGTTACCGTGAGTCCCATGAGCTGCATTAAAGAGACGAGCAAAAAAGCACGGTCGGCGGCGATCCCAAAGATTGGTAACAGTAAAACGGCGACGGCCTGAAATACCCCGACAAAACCGGGGGTTGATGGTATGCTGGATGCGAATCCGATGGCAGCAGCAAAAATGATCGCCTGCGGTACGGTGAGGTCACTGCCGAGAGACAAAGCCAGCAGCATAAAAACGCTCGCATCTATGAACCAAATCAAAACCGAAGCGAATAGAAATACCATTAGCAGGCGTATGTTATGGAATACGCGCACACCGTCTAACATGCCTGAAATCAAGGCACGCAACTTTTCCCGAATGCCCGCGTTAGCCGGTAGCACGCTGGGTATCTTGTGTAAAAAACCTTCAATAAAAGGGGAGAGAAAAACCGCGAGCAAAACGATAATCACCACCGGCAGCAACAGTGACCAAGAATCCCTGATGGAGGCGGGAAACTTATCGGTGAATTGCAGCATAACGAGCGCCATGAGTAGTAAGACACCGGCATCGATAATGCGTTCGGTCAGCGCAGTCGCCAGCACGAGTGATTTGCGTATGCCACTGCCGAGGCCGAGAATAACCGAGCGTATGACTTCTCCGGCACGTGCCGGTAAAATATTATTTGCCAAGTAACCGATCGCCGTTGCCCAGAAAGTCGTGCTGAATGGAAACTGCTTTTCACGCCTTACAACCTGATGCCAACGAAAAGCCCGAATACTCAATGCAGTTGCACTCACGGCTGCTGCCAGTGCAACATAGCCGACCTGCAGTGATTTGAGATCAAGCAATATTTTTTCGATATCGATTTTTCGCGCGGCAAAATACAGGCATGCCGCGGAAATGCCCAGAGTAATGATGATTTTCAGTGCTGATTTAGCGATCGACTTTTTGCGGCTCACGTTTACCTATGACGGCAAATTAACACCATTGCATCTGCCGTAAAACTCAATTCATACGGATGGCCCATTGGTGCGAAATCACCTGAGCCCAAATGCTCTGTAGCACTCACCGATCACGTGACATGATTATGCCCTATGACCGGTGAGGCAAATTATAGTCTGTTATTTTTTTTCTTCGGGTTTTGCTTCGGTTGCTGCAGGAACCGCAGGGGCAGCAGCCGGCTTGGCCTCAACCTTCGGCTCTGCGGGTTTTACCTCGGGAGCAGAAGCTGCAGGCTTCGTTTCGTTTTTGACTTCCGGTTTGCTTTCAGCCTTAGGCTCAGCAGGCTTTGCATCCGCTTTAGCCTCATCATCTGTAGCTACGGCCTTTTTCTTCTTCGCTTTCTCTTTTTTTGCCTTCGGTTTGGCTTTGGGTTTTTCATCGTCTGCAGGCGCATCTGCCTTCACAACTTTGAATGTTACACGACGGTTTTCGCTGCGCGAAAGATTCTTATCGTACTCGGCAGAACCTGCACCGCGATATGAGAGTTTTTCTTTGGGCACGCCGTTTTTCACGAAATAATCGTAAACATACTTGGCGCGCTGGACAGAGAGCCCGTTACCTTTGCGCTTTGATTTATCAGGATGCTGGTTATGATGTCCGGTGATCTGCAGTACATAACCTTCTGGCATATCCGCAATGACAGCTTTTGATTCTTCGAGGGATTTCTGGGCGAACTCTTCCATTTTTTTGCCGCCCTTCGGTTCAAACGCGGGCAGACCTGTAACAGCGACTTTCGTCAGTTTTTCATTGGCTTCATCGACCTTTGTCGCCGGGTCAACGGAGCGCGCTGCAACAACCGGAGCTTCAACCTTCGGCGCCTCAACTTTCGGCGGTTCGGGTGGCTTCACGGCCTCTGGCTTTTTTTCTTCTGTTGAACTGCATGCCATCAGCGCAAAAACGGCTGCCCCGGCGAGTACAGTAATCGTGTGAAAACGTTTTGATTTCATAGTTTCTCCTGCATAAATTTTCTGGCCAGCAATGCACGGCCAAGCGTGCGTGTAAATTGCAGTGCTGACACCTGCGTCAAGGAGTTTTGCCTGAGGGCGCGACCTCAGCGCAGCGTGTCACAGCTCTGCACATCGCCGCTCTCGAGGCCTTTTTTGAACCAGCGAACGCGCTCGGCTGAACTTCCATGAGTGAACGACTCCGGCACGACCGTTCCACCGGCGCGCTTTTGCAAAGTATCATCACCGATGGCTGAGGCCGCGCCGAGCGCTTCTTCGATATCTCCACCCTCAATAATCTTGCGCGCTTTGTCGGCGTGATGCCCCCACACACCGGCAAGGCAATCAGCCTGCAACTCAAGTTTGACCGACAAAGCGTTGGCTTCTGCTTCACTTTTTCCCTGCTGCAGAGTGCGCACGCGCCGCATCGTGCCCATCAGGTTTTGCACATGATGCCCCACTTCATGCGCTATCACATAAGCCTGTGCAAAATCTCCGGGCGCACGATAACGCGTCTTCATCTCATCGTAAAATGACAGATCGATGTAGATCTTCTGATCAGCGGGGCAATAGAACGGCCCCATGGCGGCGCGTCCTTTTCCGCAGGCAGTCGGTGTCTGGCCGCGGAAAAGAACCAATTTAGGGTCACTGTACCGCTTGCCTGAACTGCGAAACAGCTCACGCCAGACATCTTCAGTATCACCCAGCACAACGGAAACAAATTTTGCCTGCTTGTCATTCGCTGGTATCGGCTTTGCCGGGGCTGAATGCTGTACCTCGCTGCGAGAGCCGCTGTCAAACAGGCTCAGCACAAGGCGTGGATCGATATCGAAAAAATATGCTGCACCCGCGGCGGCAAGAATCGCCACTATACTCATTCCGCGAAAATTACCGAACGGCAGCCTGAAACCACCCCCCGAATCGCCTTCGCCGCGCCGGTCTTCAACATTGTCGCTTTCCCGCCCATCGCTACGCATGCAACACCTTGAATAAAGGCGCGAATCCGGCAAACCAAATAAGCATGTGGCCAATTGAAACGGACTTGACGCGCTGTTTTTGCGGCGCACAGGGCAACATGTTGCGTTACGCTGCCGATTGGCGAACTCTGTTCTTCGTGGCCGCCTACTGCGGGCTGGTGTTCACGGGTTTTTACTTCTGGGATCAGCTTGAGACTTGGATGATTGTGGTACTTTTTATCATCATGTGCAACTCATCTTTTTTTAACGCCGTCATCGTTCACAATACAATACACTGCCCTATCTTCAAACAGCGGTGGATGAACAAAATATTCCAGCACATACTCTCGTTTGCTTACGGCCACGCCGTA
>JAEUSA010000066.1 GCA_016788945.1 Leptospiraceae bacterium | reverse complement strand
AAGCAGGAACATCGGCAATGTCGGTAACACATACCAGAACGTATACCAAGCATGATTGGCAATTTTCTGCTCGCTCTGGTGATCGGCATAAAGCCATATTAGAGTAGCGACACTCATCAGCGGTAATGCCAGAATCAACGCACCCCATCGGTCACTGCGCCTTGCCAGCTCTGAAGCTGCGACGATGATGGCGGCCGTCACCGCATACTTAAAAATCAAATAACCCATTACATGCCGGCCCGCTGGAAAATTACGGCGAGGTCGTCTGGTATGGGCATCGGCTGAAGAATGCCGACGTTGGCCCCGCCGGGATTACCTATTGGCGCGCGTTCGAGGTGATAGAAGCATTTCTTCCATTCTCGCGCGGCATAGAGCTCGCGGGCAAGCCGCATTTCGTTATCAAATTCTGTTTTGAGTGTCGGGTGCATAGTTAGTCACATGACGGCGCTGCAGCATGAATATTACATTACGAACAGAGAAAAATCCACATTTCGCGGACGCCTTGACCTGCCAGCTTTGCCCCCGGAGATTGCCGCATGGCAAAAGCCAAAAAACTAAAGATTCTCATGCCCCTGCCCTCTTATGACTTCGACCCCACCGAGGCGGCAATTTCGTGGCAGGTGCTGCATCAGCATGGGGTAACAGTGCATTTTGCCACGCCGGAAGCCACGCCGGCGATACCCGATGCACGCATGCTCAAAGGCACCGGCCTTTCGGTCTTCAAAAAAATTCTCATGGCAAGGCAAGACGCGGTTGCCGCATGCACAGCGATGCTTGCAGATGGCAACTTTCTCAAACCGCTGCATTACCGCAACGTCAGCAGCAAAGGTTTCGATGGATTGATTTTGCCCGGGGGGCATGCACCCGGTATGCGCGTCTATCTCGAATCACGGGCGCTGCAAAACCTCACTGTCGCGTTTTTTGAGCAGAAAAAACCCGTCGGTGCAATCTGCCATGGCGTGGTACTCGCGGCGCGCGCAAAACGCAAAGACGGTAAATCGGTGCTCTACGGCCGCAAGACGACGGCGCTGCTCAGAAAACAAGAGATGGCAGCGTATAATTTGACACGGCTCTGGCTTGGGACATATTATCGCACCTACCCCGAAACCACGGTGCAAGACGAGGTCACCGCTGCCCTCGCCTCACCGGCAGACTTTCTGACCGGGCCGATGCCGGGTATTCAGCGTGACTCGACAGAAAACCGCAAACCCGGTTTTACCGTTGTCGACGGCAACTATATCTCTGCGCGCTGGCCGGGCGATGCGTATAGTTTTGCGTACGGCTTCTTGAAACTGCTTTAGCTCACTTACCTCGCCCGGCTGCAGTCTTTGTGGCGACGGCCATTTTCGAATGACTGCTTTGGCTTGCCCTTGCATTTTTTTCCTTTCGGCTTCGGCATGTTTTCGGTGTCGACCGTTACTTCACGCACTTCAACGGCGTCGATAAAGGTACCGTAGGTATCGCCGACGCCGGTGTCGGTGAAACTTAACGTCGTAATGTCGCCGGTGGCTTCGATGTGCACAGTGACGATCTGCCAAGCACCGGTTGGAGGTATAACTTCGAGCGCATATCCCTGACCAAAATCGGCGCGCACACCCATTAGGTGTTCGGCGTCGCGGGCACGCACCCAGAAGGTGACACGGTAGATATGGTTAGCCTCGGTGCGAAACGACTGCATCAGTTTTACGCGCGCATCTGCCGTGCAGGCATTATCGGCGTCGAGTTCTGTGTATTGGTTCTCATGCGGCGCCGTCGAAAACAAATCTTTATTCTGGAGTTCGATCTGCGGCGGTGTTGCACAAGTTGCGTCTAACCAGCTTGCCTGCCAGCCCGGTACCATTTCGCTGTTATACGTCGCCCATCGCGCCGACAGAACCGGCGACTCAAAAGAACCGTTGGTGATCAGGTTCTCACCCAACCGCAAATGCGGTGAGGGTAGCGGAGTTTCTGACGGGGGAGCCGCGGTTCCGATTTCGTATAGCGAAACCTTATTGAGCTCTGCCGCGGCCAATTCTGCCGAATCGGAGTCCTCTTCTTTGATTTGCGCGCAGAACAGGACGGATAAACAACTCAGGAGAAGCGGGTATTTTTTCATAAAGGGGTGATGCCGATGCAGACAAAGCCGGACATGTTTTTTCGTAATGCCCCACCGGGAATTACGACTCAATAGTATGACGATACCGATCTATCTCAAAAGTATGGCCGTGCTGTTTACGCTCGCCATCGGTCTGCCTCTGCTGTTTGCGCCGCTCGGCTGGGCAAAGCTGATGCGCTGGCAGCTGCCGGCGGAGCTCGACCTGACAAACTATTTTGGCCGATGCCTCGGCGCCGTCGTTACCGCCATCTCGGTTACATATTTCCGATTCGCCGAGAACGCCGCACTACACCACCTGATGCTCGAACTGTTACTCGCCGCTTTCGGTCTGATGGTCTTTGTGCACGTCTGGGGCGCAATCAGACGCACACAGCCATGGACTGAAACTGCGGAAATTCCCGTCTACTTTCTTCTGTCGGCAGCCGCGGCCGCGTTCAGGTGGGGCTATATTTAGCCTGCGTCAGTGCAAGAAAATTTGTTGAAAAAATGGCTTCTTTTTGCGCCGGACTCACCGGCATACGCTCGACCCAACCCCGAATCGCGGTATAATCGTAGCTGTGGTTTTCATCGGCAAAACCGTAAGGCGCGTCGGTTCCGTAAAGACACCGCTCAGCACCCATCACCTTGACCGCCGCACGCGCAAGATTCTCGTCGATATAAGGGCTCGACAGATCGACATAAATATTGTGCTGCCTCGCAAAGTTCCACATATCCTGATAAAAAGGAAATCCGGCATGCGCGGCAATCATCTTCAGGCGGGGAAATTTTTCTGCAATCGCACGATAGTCACCGCGTTTGCCAAAACCGAGATGAATAAGCGCCGGCAGACCAAGCTGCTGCATTCGCTCGAACAGCGGGAAAAGCAGATCGGTCGTATAGTCATGCCAGTGCGGATGTAATTTGACCCCGATCATGCCGCTGTAGCTGCGCCATTTTTCGAGATCATCGAGAACATTCGCGCTCGCGCGCGGATTAAGAAAGGCCCACGACACAAATCTCTGCGGATATTTTTTGACGAGGTCAAACGATGATGCGTTGTCGGGCTGCGGGTAGATTTTGTATTCGCCGCTCGCAAGTCTAAGATTGCCTTCGGCATTGAGTGTCGCTCGGTGTATCAGTTCAGCAAGCGGGCGTGTGAAGCCTGATTGCATCAGCAGACGCACACCACCGAGCAGAATTTCGGGAACCGGGGGCAGCGGATCATTCATTGCGGGAATGAGCGCCACCTTGTCGACACCCGCCGCATCGAGCTTGCGAAGCAGATCCGCCTCGCCGAGCATGCGCGGTTCAAAATGGGCGTGCGAATCGATGATCATGGGGCATACACAGGCAACGTCGACGCGGTGTCGGCGTATTTTTCCGAACGTCTGGACAGATTAAAAACTTGCCATGACGGCAAAATAATACCGAATTGGTGCCATAGGTGAATCGCTCATGGTGAAGGCATTTCCGCACAGTGCAAAACTGCTCACCGATTTCGGCAAATGACGCGGGCTATCGGCATCGTCGGCAGCGGGCCCGCAGGTCTTATGGCCGCATCTGTTCTCGCTTCGCACGGACTGCCAGTCACAGTATTTGAGAAAAACAAAGGCCCTGGACGTAAACTGCTGATCGCCGGGGCATCTGGCCTGAATATTACCAACAGCCTTAGCGAAGAAGATTTCGCCGCGCAGTACGAAGGCAACGGCATCGACTGGCGCAAACTGCTGCGCGACTTTTCTCCCACCGACTGGCTGGCCTTTATTCACCGGCTTGGGCTCGAAACTTTTCTGGGAACCAGTGGCCGATACTTTGTGCGGGAAATGAAGGCCTCGGGCTTGCTGCGCCGCTGGATCGACGATCTGCGCGAAAAAAAAGTACGTTTTCAATACG
>JAEUSA010000006.1 GCA_016788945.1 Leptospiraceae bacterium | reverse complement strand
TGATCCGATTGATTTCACCCAGAGCGACTACAAGTTTACCCAGCGTCTACAGCTCAATATTGCAGTCGGGGCAGCGACGAATAAGAGCAACTGTACGGCTTTTGAGACAGACTCGACAAGTTGCCGCCGCCTGCCGGGCAGCAGCTATCCGCAGCTGGCCGCAGGTGCGGCACCCGGATCGCAGGCGGGATTATTCAAGGTTGATCAGGCCGTATTTGAAGTGCGTTCGGTCTACAAGGGCCTCTACTTCAAACATGAGGCACACGTCAAACGGGTGACCGACCAGAGCGTTACCAATAACGCATGGCCGCGCGAAGCTGAAATGTGGGGCGGGCTCGTGCAGCTTGGTTATTTCCCGCATTCGGTATTGGATTTCATACCCGCCGAGCTCGAGGTTGCCGGCCGTTACGCTTGGCTTGACCCGAACATTAACGTGAGCGGCAATAATCAGGAAGAGTATACGGGCATTCTCAATTGGTTTGCGAACGGACACAATAACAAGCTGTCATTTGAGATCACGCAGCATGTATTGCAGAATCCAGCGGGTGGCAATGTGACCGAGCAGCGCTACCGCAGCCAGTGGGAGTTCTCGTTCTAATAACGGGCTTTGCCCGGCGCTGAAAGACGGGCTCATCACATAGCCGCGCCGTAGTTCTTATAACAAAACTACAGGCTTAACGGGTGAGAGCCCGGCGGCTGTATGGTGGGCCCAAGCCCGTTGGGCCTACGGTTGACGCCGTGTCTCAAAACCCGGTTTTCCCTTTAATATATGTCTGAAATCGGGGCTAAACCCTCAGTAGATTTTTCTCAGCGCCGCGAGTGCAATTCGGTCGCAGCGGCAGATAATGGCCAGAAAATACTGGTGACCGGCTGGGTATACCGCTACCGCGATCAGGGCGGAGTGCTGTTCGTCGATCTGCGCGACCGCAGCGGCGTGGTTCAGGTCGTCTTCGATATGGCCGTGGATGCCGACCTTTTGAAAAAAGCCGATGGTCTGCGCGGCGAAGATGTAATCTGTGTGGTCGGTAAGGTCAGGCTGCGCGACAAAAGCGCGGTCAATACAAAACTCAAAACCGGTGAAATCGAAATACTCGCCGAATCGCTTGAGATACTCAGCAAAGCCAAACCGTCGCCGATTCCGCTTGATGAGCATGATGACGAAGCGTCTGAAGAGCTGCGCCTCGAATACCGTTTTCTCGACCTGCGCCGTAAGGCAATGCAAGAATCTCTGCGCGTGCGGCACGAGTTCATTCGTACGGTGCGCAATTTTCTCGACGGCGAAGGCTTTTGGGAAGTGGAAACTCCCATACTCAACAAATCGACGCCCGAAGGTGCACGCGACTTTTTAGTACCGAGTCGCCTCAACGCCGGCGAATTCTACGCTCTGCCGCAGTCCCCGCAGATTTTCAAGCAGCTGCTGATGGTCGCCGGCACCGAACGATATTACCAAATCGCGCGCTGCTTCCGCGACGAAGATTTGCGCAAAGACCGCCAGCCCGAATTTACCCAGATCGACCTCGAGATGAGTTTCGTCACGAAAGAAATGATCATGCGCCTCAACCAGCGTTTGATTGCCGCCGCGTGTAAATCGGCGTTTGGTATCACAATCGATGAAGAACCGCAGCGCATGAGTTACCATGATGCGATGGAGCTCTATGGCAATGACAAGCCTGACATCCGCTTTGGAATGACACTTACCGAACTCGGTGACTGGGCGCCGATGACCGAATTTAAGGTTTTCAAGTCTGCTGCAGAGACGGGAAGATTAAAGGCTCTGTGCGTCGCGGGGGGCTCCGCCCTCTCGCGCAAAGACATCGATGACCTGACGCAATGGGTGATGCAAGATTACAAAGCCAAAGGGCTTGCTTGGGTTAAACTCACCGAGAATGGCCTTGAATCGCTGATCACGAAATTTTTACCCGAAGCGGCACAGGCCGAACTTATCAAGCGCACGGGAGCCAAGGTAGGCGATATCATTTTCTTCGCCGGTGACCGTGCCGACGTGGTGTTTGCCACACTCTCAGCGCTGCGCCTGCGCCTTGCCGAAAAGCTTGGCATGATTCCCGATGTCTATAAGGCATTGTGGGTCGTCGACTTTCCGCTGTTTGACTGGGATTACGAAACGAACTCGCTTATCAGCGTACACCATCCGTTTACCGCTCCCGTACCCGAAGACGCGCATATTGTGCTCGAAGCGGGGGCGTCGGCCGAACTGAGCAGCGAACAGCAACAGGCACTGCGCAAGGTGCGCTCCGACGCATACGATTTTGTTCTCAACGGTGTCGAAATCGGCGGCGGCAGCATTCGTATCCATGAATCGCGCCTGCAACAGGCGATCTTTCGCCTGCTGAAAATCACCGATGAAGAAGCGCAGAACCGCTTCGGCTTTCTGCTGCGCGGCCTTGAATTTGGCGCACCACCGCACGGTGGCATCGCGTTCGGTGTCGACCGCGTGCTGATGCTGGGCTTAAAGCGCGCCTCGATTCGCGACGTAATGGCGTTTCCCAAGACGCAAAAAGGCACCTGCCTGATGTCGGGGGCGCCGTCTTTGGTCGACGAAAAGCAGCTACGCGAACTTTACCTCAAATCAACCGCCAAGGCGCGCTAAATGCAGGCATTGGCTGATCTCAAGCAATTGCCGGCAAAACTCGCAAATGCGCGGGTTTTTGTCCTCGGCGATCTGATGTGGGATGAATATGTGCGCGGTGATGTTTCGCGCATTTCTCCCGAGGCTCCCGTCGCTGTGCTGCTGGCAGGCAGCGAAGACCGTACCCCCGGGGGCGCTGCGAATGTACTCAAAAACTTGAAAGATCTGCGCTGCAAAATGGGCATGCTGAGTATCGTCGGGGCCGACGAAAATGGCTTAGCGCTCCACCACGAGCTCGAAAAATGGGGGCTCGGTGAAAACCTGAGCCTCATTCGCCTTGCCGACAGACCGACGACCATCAAGACACGATTTATGGCGCGCAACCAGCAGCTACTGCGCGTTGACCGCGAACGGGCGGCGGCAATCGATCAGAAAACCGAAGATGCCGTGATAACCAACTTCGAGCGTATGGTCGGTAATTTTGACGCGGTAATTCTCAGCGACTATGACAAGGGCCTGCTCACGCGCCGTGTGATCAGCGAGGCAATACGCATCGCGAGGCAGAAAAAGGTTTTTGTTGCGGTAGATCCGCAGGTGAAGCACTTCAAGCAGTACGGCGAGTGCGACATCATGACGCCGAATGAAAAAGAGGCCTCCGAAGGCATCGGACGACCTTTCCCGGCGAATGATCACGAGGTGGCTGAAATCGCCGCGCTGATACGCCGTGAACTGAAGCTCAATAATTTGCTGATTACCCGCTCACAGCGCGGCATGGCATATTTTAACGATAAAGAGGCCGTTTATCTGCCGACCGTCGCGCGCGATGTTTTTGACGTGACTGGAGCGGGCGACACAGTGATCTCTGTGTACACTGCCGCGATCTGCGCCGGCGCCGGCCATGTTGAGGCGATGATGCTGTCGAACATTGCCGGTGGCATTGTTGTGGGCAAATTGGGCACGGCGACCGTTACGCCGCAGGAACTTTTGGCAGAGCTGGAGCATCCGATGCCCGATGTAAGAAGAGTCGCACTTTGATATGGCTGCCCGCGCGGAAAAAAAAGCCATTCTGACGATTGAAAACGTCGACAAAAAATTTCCGCATGTGCACGCCGTAAAAAACCTGAGCCTGAAGATTTACGAAGGCGAATTTGTCGCTTTGCTCGGGCCGAACGGTGCCGGCAAAACCACGCTGCTTGAAATGATCGAAGGTCTGCAGTTTCCCGATTCGGGCCGCATCAGCATCGATGGTTACGAATACCACGACAACGAACGAAAAATCCGTTCTTTAATGGGGCTCGCGTTTCAGGAAACGCGTTTTCCGGAGAAGATCAAAGTCGGCGAGGCGATGCAACTGTTCGGTGCATTTTACGGCATCGGTGGTTCGCGGTTGAAAGAAATTCTCGAACTCGTATCGCTTACCGAAAAAAAAGACGCATACGTCAATACACTTTCCGGCGGGCAGCGGCAACGCCTTGCACTCGGCATCGCGGTAATACAGAAGCCGCGTGTGCTCTTGCTCGACGAACCGACAACGGGGCTTGACCCGCATGCACGGCGCGAAATCTGGCATATTCTTGCAGATCTCAAACGCGGCGGTTCGACGCTGTTACTGACGACGCATTATATGGAAGAGGCAGAAGAACTCTGCGAACGTATCGTGGTCATGTTCCGCGGTAAAATACTCGCCGACGGTGCGCTGAGCGAGCTTCTCGAGCAGCATGCCAGCCACGAAATCATTGAATTTAAGCTCAGCAAGAGTGCGGCCGCGCAGGCTGCTGCCCACCTGCAGAAGCTAAAGCGCGTGTCCTATTTCAATTACAATCCTGACGAGGCAAAGGGTGTCATGCACGTTGACGATGCGGCACAGATTTTGCCGGATTTTCTGCGTCGCGTGGGGAAAACGAACCTCGAATCGTTCGCCGCGCGCCCGCTGACTTTAGATGATTTGTTTATTAAAATGACCGGGCGGCATCTCGATGGTTAGGTCATTGTGGCAGCTTTATCTGATGCATCTGCGCGAATTCTTTCGCGATTGGGAGATTATTCTCTGGTCGGTGCTGCTGCCGGTGGCGATGTCATGGGTGCTCGGCGTGGCTTTCGTCCAGCGCAAAGTCACCACACGGCAGATAGCCGTCGTCGGCGACATCAAAAAAAGTTCTGAATTACGCGAAGTTATCAACGAGATCGAGAACCGCAATATTTCGCGCCCCAAAAAGCCCAACGACCACAGCGTTTTTAAGTTCGCCTTTGTCGATCAGCAAAAGGCGATGACCATGTTGCGCAAGGGAAAAATCGTATTGTATATACAGCTGACGAGCAACGGCACGCTGCACTTTCACCTTGATCCGGCGAATGAAACCTCTTATCTTTCTTATCTGATCTTGTCGCGGCGCCTGAGTCAAGAAAAAGTCGCGCTGCAGTTGAACCCGGTAACAACGCACGGAAACCGCTACATCGATTTTCTCATACCGGGGTTAATGGCACTCGGTATCATGAATTCATGCCTGTGGGGCATCGGTTACGTGCTGATTGAGTATCGCATGAAAAAGCTCATGCGGCGCATGATCGCCACACCGGTAAAGAAAGCGGTGATTCTGGCATCCTTCTTTTTTTCGCGCATGACAATTAACCTTGTGGAAGTGGGGCTGCTGTTTCTGTTCGGCTACTGGTATTTCGGGTTCGTGCTGCAGGGGAGTGTCGCGAACATCATGGCGCTGTTCATTTCGGGCAATGTCGCTTTTGCAGGTTTTGCCTTTCTGCTCGCCTCGCGGGCCGAGAATACGAGGACGGGTAATGGCATTATCAACGCCTTCTCTGTACCGATGATGCTCGCCTCGGGGATTTTCTTCAGCTATGCGAATTTTCCCGAATTTATACAGCCTTTGCTGCAGTATTCGCCGCTTGCGCTCATGGCAGACGCCATGCGCACGGTGTTCAATACAGCCGGCGATTTTAGCGAAATTTTTATGCCCATTGTCGTACTGAATATCTTCGGAGTGTTTTGCTTTTCACTCAGCCTGAAGATTTTCAGGTGGCATTGAGCATGTCCGCCCACGAAAATGAAATGACCCGCAAGCTCCTTGAGGAGCTCGATACCTCCCAGAACGGCTCGTTCGAACTTGTCGAAGAGAACGGCAAAGCCGTACTCAAAATTCATAATCCTACCGGCAAGGGGCGGCCCGTTCACCCGACCGACCTTTTGAACCGTATGCGCTCGATGCAAATCGTGCCCGATAAAAATGTGCAGGTTGACCGACTGCTGCGCAGCACACAGGAGGGTAAATTACCTGAAGGTCAGGCGCATGTAATCGGCGATTGGCCGAAGATTATCATGCGCAAGGGGGCTGTTGCCGAGGTGCAGATATCGCCCGAGCAGATGAGTGCACACCTCTTTATCGAACCGCCTGAAGGCGGGGGTAAGAATCTCAGCGTCGAAGAATTACGGCAGTTGCTCAGAGACCACGGCGTTATCAAAGGCATCAACGAAGAGACCCTTGCAGAGCTCGGCCGCAGACCGACCTACAAAAAACTCGTCTTGGTCGCCCACGGCAAAGCACCCGAGCGGGGTGAAAATGGTTATATAAAGCCGCTATTCCAAACACTCACCAAACCGCGCATCGATACGAAGGCGCAGAAAGTCGATTACAAAGACGTAGAGCTCATTAAATCGGCACACGCCGGCGAGGTCATCGCCGAAAAGGTCGACCCGACCTTGGGGCAGCCGGGTTTTGCCGTGAGTGGCAAGATTCTGCCGGCCGAACCGGGCGCGATCGCCGAGTTTCAGTTAGGGGCAAACGTCGAGATCAGCGCCGACGGAAAGAAACTCATCTCAAAAATCGAAGGCCGTCCGGTTATGGAATCGAGCGGCAAGATTCGCGTCGACGAAGTGGTCTATCTGAAGAATATCGATTATTCAACGGGGAACGTCGACTTTCCCGGCAGCGTCATTGTTGAAGAGTCTGTAGCCGATGGCTTTAAGTTGCATGCATCGGGCAGCATCATTCTGCAGTCGAGCGTCGGGGTGTGCGAAATCAGCGCCGGTAAAGACGTAATTCTCTCTGCCGGTTTCATGGGCCGCGGTGAAGGCAAAATCACCTCAGACGGCGATGTCTATGCGCGTTTCGTCGAGCAGGGGACAATCCATGCGAAAGGTTCAATTTTCATCTCCGAAGCGACGCTGCACTCACACCTGACGGCGGGCGGAGCCATTGTCGTCAAGGGCGGGCGTGGCGATATCAATGGCGGCGAACTGTCTGCGGGAAAATATGTTCACTGCAACAAGCTTGGCGGCGCAGGCGAAACGCGTACCGTGCTCACCGTGGGTATTGATCCCTCGGTGCGCGTCGTGATCGACGAAATTAAGGCATCCCTCAAAGAAAAAGAACAAACTCTCGAGAAAATCCGCGTCAGCCTTTCGCGCCTGAATGAAGCCATGAAGAAGCGCAGGCTTGAAGCCAAAGAAGCCGAAACGCGTGAAAAGCTGGTGATGGCGCTGCGCAAATACAAGAGTCTCATTGAATCTGAAGAGCGTCAGCTCGAAGCTGCGCACAACTCGTATGCCGCGCACGATCGGGCCTATGTGCTCGTGGAAAACCAGCTTTACCCGAATGTCGAAATCAATTTTGGCAAAGGAAATCTGTTCCGCAGCCCGATGCGACCTTCAGCTTCTCGGCAGGTCATTCATCTCTCGCCCGAAGACCGCACCGTCATGACCTCGCCCAATTTGCCTAAGTATCTGCAAACGCTCGAAGAAGAGTCGCGATAACCTCATCTTGCTGCGCATTCGTCAATGTCGGATACAGCGGCAACGACAGCGCACCGGCGAAATATTCTGCCGTATGAGGAAAATTGGCCTGAGGGAAATCATATTCTTCACGCGTATGCGTGAACTCATAAATCGGAATAAAATGTACGGAAAAACCGATTTGTTTAGCCGCGAGCGCATTCATCAAATCATCGCGAGTGCGTTTTGCGTTTGCTGAAAGCGAAATACAGAACAGATGGTGTGCATGATCGGCTACCGAAGTGTTAGCAGGCATGTGCTGCATTCTGACGGGCAGGCCGCCTAACTGTTGGCGGTAGCGCTCCACGAGCTCAAGCCGCCGAGCATGATTGGTGGTAAGACTACCAAGCTGAGCGAGGCCAATCGCCGCGTGTATGTCGGTCAGGTTTGCTTTGTAACCGGTGGCGATAATGTCATAGCGCCACGGCCCGCCCGCATAACGTTTCCACGCTGCGCGTGACATGCCGTGCAAACTCAGCGCGCGTACGAGTTCTAATTTTTCTGCCGGGCAGATGAGCGCACCACCTTCGGCAGTGGTCAGGTTTTTCGTGGCATAAAAACTATAACAGCTGTAATCCGCATAATGGTGCAGCGGTTGCCCACGATAGCGCGTTTCCAGCGCATGCGCACAATCGAGAATGAGAGTGAGCTTGTGCCGACGGCACAGTGCCTGCAGTTCATCCATGTTGATCGGGTTGCCGGCGAATGGAACCGCAATGACTGCGCTGGTGTTCTCGCTAATCCGCGAGGTTATGGATTCGAGTGATATATTCCACGTGTCGCGATCGATATCGGCGAGCACGGGTTTGAGGCCCGCGAGTTCAACGGTTTCAAACGTGGCGATGAAAGTATTCGCCGGCACGATGACCTCGCTGCCCGCAGGCAGGCTGGCTGCGGCGAGCGCAATTTGCAGCGCGGCTGTGCATGAAGAAAGTGCGACGAGGTTGGGTGTAGCGAGATAATCGCTGAGCGCCGCGGTAAATCGTTCCGTCAATGGGCCGGTGGTGAGCCAGCCATTGTCGAGTGCCTCTTTGAGGTAGGGCGCCGCCGTTTCGAAGTTCACAGGCGCGCGCGCGAACGGAATTGCAGCCATGCTTTAGGCGTTCTTGCGTTTTACGGCGACGCGTTCAGTCTTTTTGAGCGCCACATGCGGATTCACATGCTTTTCGGTACTTTTCACTTCGAAGTGCAGGTGCGCGCCCGTTGAGGCACCGGTCGAACCGACGAGTGCAATTTTCTGCCCGCGTTTGACGTAGCGGCCTTTTTTGGCGATTAGCTTACTTGCATGACCATAGACAGTAAAAAGTCCGTTTTTATGGCGCAGGATTATCATGTTGCCGTAACTGCCGCCGTCAC
This sequence comes from Leptospiraceae bacterium, assembly GCA_016788945.1. Lineage (GTDB taxonomy): Bacteria > Spirochaetota > Leptospiria > Turneriellales > Turneriellaceae > Turneriella. The sequence goes on along the minus strand of JAEUSA010000006.1, from coordinate 6,234 downwards.
CAGCAAAAGCAACGACGCCGTCGGCCGCGGCATAGATGGGCGTGCGCATCGCGGCTCCGATATCGATGCCGGTATGGAAGGCTTTATTGCCGCTGATGGGATGTACGCGCCAGCCAAAACCCGAGGTGAGCCGGTGTTTGGCCTTTATCGGCCAAGCAAATACTTTCTGACGAATATACTGAATTTCCGGAAGCGGTTTCGCGCCGGGTAAGAAGATTTCTTTTCCCTGCGCCAGCATCGCGGTTTCGAGTCCGTTGGTCTTCTTAATTTTTTCGGGTGAGACCTTGTATTTTTTTGCGATTTCGTTCAGGGATTCTTTTTTGGTGGCTTTGTGGAAAACACCGTTGCGGTCAGGAATTCGCAACGTATCGCCGGGTTGAATGACGGTTTTTTCTTTTATTTTGTTGGCGTAAACAATTGTTGCAACGCTGACGTGGTATTTCTGCGCCAAGCGCCAAATCGATTCGCCGGGTTTTACTTCATGGCGCATAACCTGCACTTTTTCACTCTTGCGTTGAACCGGGGCGGGTGAGGGTTTCACTTTTGTTTCGGTCGTGTCTTTAGTCGGCGCCGAAGCGGGCAGGGTGTTCACCTCTTCGTCGGGTACGAGTTCGTCGACAAGGCGCAAGTCTTCTTCGCCTTTTTCTGGGTTTTTGCGAATTTCGTCAAAATAACGTTCGAGTGCGACATCCACATCGGCGCTTTTGAGCTCAAGGTGGTCGTGGTATGAGGTGTTGTTCAGCGTGACCGGCATTTCACGCGACGGTTCGGTGGATTTCTGGCGCGCGAGGGGTTTGGCCGAAAGATGCGATTCATCGCTGAAAAAAATAAACAGCATCAAAACAAGAGAAAGTCCGGCAATGCCGAGTAGTAACCTGTCTAAAACCCGCACTGCCATAATTTTCGGCAAAATAGTTGCGGACTTTCACGGTTTTTGTGCTTTTCGACCCCGCGCGGCGTCCGGACCCGTCGGTCATGGTACACATCATCGGCGCCGGCATTGCCGGGCTGTTGCTCGCCGAGGCCCTGAGCAAAAAAGGGAAAAAATGGTGTGTTTACGAACGCGCGGCCACTGTCGGGGCCGAAGCCTCAGGCAAAACAGCGGGTATAATCCGCACCTATGAAGCAGACCCAGTGATTGCGGCAGTGGCGCGTGCTTCACTCGCTTATTACATTGCGCACGAACCGTCTTTTCGTAAAACCGGTATACTTTTGCGTCCCTGGGAGGTCGACTATGCGCTCGAAGATGCGCCGGTAAAAATCTTCAGCCATGGTAGATTTTCAGGTTTTCTGCTCGAAGATAACGGCACACTTGAGCCCATGGAGACATTGCAGCGCCTCGCGCAAAATACTCTGCACGGCCTTGTGCGGTACAATGCAGAAATGCGTCTTGAGCTGAGCGAAGGGGGCGTGACGGCCCTCGTCGATACGTTGGGCGGTGAGCGTATAACGGTGCAGAAAGACGATCAGGTCGTCATTGCGGCGGGCGAGGGGGCCCCGGCTTTGTCGGTGCAGACGGCGACGCCCTTAGGGTTAATCTCTCACCAGCGGTCGCTTTATGAATACCATAACACGACTGCGTATCGGGGGCCCGTTGAGTGGGATGAAGAATCGGGCTGTTATTTTCGCCCCTGTGATGAGACCCTCATTGCCACTGCCGGTGAGCAAATACCGGTCGAGCCCCGGCTTTCCGACGGTGAAGCACCCGTCAAATCGGAGAAGTCACTCGCTGCTATAGCTGCGGCTTTCCCGTTTCTCAATCCGCAGCAGCTGAAGTCATACCGTACCTGCCGCCGCACCATGCCGCTCGATAACCGACCCTATTGCGGCGCCGACCAAAATCAGCCCGGGGTGTTCTGGTTTACCGGTTTCGGCGGTCGGGGCATATCGATCGCGCCCGCGCTTGCTGAGGCGCTGTCTGCCGCACTGAACGGCGAAACACCGGGGTTTGATTTAGCCCCTTTCAGCCCCGCGCGGCAGCAGTGAAGCGAAAGTTGCGACTTTGCTTTACTTTACCGGGGGCCATGACGATACTGTAATGAGGAATCTATGCGCAAAATAACAGCAATTCTGGCAATTTCGCTTACTTTTGGGGCACTCAGCGCCGTCAATGTCGCTGAAAAGGCCAAATACAAACGGGCCGAAGCGCTCGAACAGCTTGTGTACCTTGAGGTACCGCTAAAAAACTTCGGTTCAGAAAAGCCGGAACTCGTGCAGCAATATACCGATATCAAGAACAAATACACGGTTGCGCTCAGCTTCTTCTTTGAAGACAATTTTGTCGAATCGTACAAATTGTTTATCGAGGTGCAGAATGGCCTCGAAAAATTGTACGAACAGGTATCACTGTTTTACATAGACCGTACAAACTTGTTACTCCAGCAAGCGGTTAAAGAAGCCACCGAAATTGAAATGCGCTACAACCGCCGTGCGACTTTTGCCACTCAGGCGATAGGGAAAAAACGCGAAGCCGGCGTACGCATCGGTCAGGACAAAAAAGAAGTCAAACTCGAACAACGCCTGTATGACCCGAAAGATATCCACTACCTGTATGACAAAAAGCGCATGATCGACAACATCGATGTTGCCTATATGCAGCTGGGCCAGGCAAAAGTTGCGCGCCAGAAGGCCCTCGATCTGGAAAAATGGTTAGAAAAGGGCAAGGCGATGCCACCGACGATGAAAAAGAGCCGCATAGAAAGCTACCGTGCCGTGATCGAGCTTTGCCGACAGGCGAAAGTAAACGGCATCATGGTCATGCAGCTGAACCGTATTTTTGATAACTATGAACTGCAGACACGTTTCAAAGACAACTATTTCATGAAAGAGAAACGTCTCGATCCGGTCTTTGACTTTGCGATTCCGGACGATTACGTAAAAGACGCGAGCGATTCACGCAATGCGATGCATGACAATAACGAACGCATTATGGTGAAAGGCGAAGATCCGGCGAAAATTGCGCAAGAAGGACGCACACCGGTGTCAAAAGCCAAACGCTTCGAAAAACAATCTTCTTCGTCGGGCGAAACCAAGCCGAAATAGCGGTCTGCCCGCGCCGGCGGAATTGCCTGAGCACAGGTGATTTCCGCCGCTTTGAGTGCAGAGATTATGAGTGCAGAGCCGGCGATCAGACTCAAACATAACACCATCAAGCCGGCGCGTCTGGTCGAGATTGCCTTTGCGCCGTTTACCGGCCAGTTTTCACAGAAAGATATTGCAGTTGAGATGAATCTGCCGTATACCCTGCCGCTCATCAGCTGCGATATTGCAAAAACCGCCTGGGTGCTGACGATATTCTTCAGCAATGCGATACGCTATACGCCGCAATGGGGAAAATTATCGGTGAGAGCCATGCTCGAAAATGGCCTCATGCGGCTCTCGGTCGAGAACAGCGGCTATGGTGTTCCGCTCGAAAAGCTGCAACAGATGTTCGAGCGCAATGAAAATCCCGATTCACCCGATTTTGGACAATCACTCGCCTTATTGCTCGCGCGCGAAATCGTCGAAGTGCAGGGCGGGACGATCGGCGCGGTTTCGGAACTCGGCGTCATGACGCGTTTTTATATCACGTTGCCTATCGATCAAACCGGAGAAAAAATATGACCAATAAAAAAATAACCCTGATTGCCATTACCGCTCTCGCAGTGATGGCTTTACCTGCGCAGGTGCCGCAAGGCGTCATCGACGGTATACTCGAAGATTGCCCCGAAAGCGTCGGTGCCGCGTATGCGCGCAATCTGCCGCGTTATGCCAAGGCCCTGCCCGAAAAGAAGGCTGATCCAGTGCAGACGTTGAAGGCCGTGGTACCGCGTGCTTGTTATTTAGAACTGCAGGACTGGCAAATGCAGACCGCGCTGCAGTTGGGGCACTTTGGGCTCAATCAGGGGTTAAAGCCGGAAACCATATCTGATTTGACGGAAATGCTCAGCTGGCAGGCGATTGCGAAAGAGAGTTATGTCAGGCTCGGCCGTGTGTATGAACGTATGCAAAAAGCCGGTGCGGGTAATGAAGAAATTGCTGAGGTGTTCTTTGCCGCACAGAGCGAATATTTGTTGCCCGATCAGGCAGAGGGATTCGCACTCATCTATGCTGAATCGCGCTCGGCGGGCAAAACGCATGACGATTCGCTTTCGGCGGCCAAAGCTGAACTGAAGGCACTCAAAAAGATCCGCGGCGATAAACTGGTGCTCGCGCATGTGGCATCTCTCTCGATTATACCACAGGGACGTTCCGGCGCGGGCGATGCGCAGAATAATGATGCGCTGTGGGATGCACTCGAAAATGCGATTGCGCAGGGGCCTGCGGCACCCGTCAAACTGCCCGAAGCGGATAAAAAACGCGGTTGGAATGCCGAGCGGCTGCAGGAGTTTTTCGGTAAATGGAAGGGGACTCCCTATAAATGGGGTGGCGTGACCAAAAAAGGTATTGATTGCTCGGGTTTTGTTATCAAGGCGATTGAATCGCAATTTCCCGGTACAAAGTATCCGCGCAGCGCGCGCGACCTCGCCTCTCAGGGATCTGAAGTTAAGGCAGGTTCGCTGATGCCGGGTGACCTCGTGTTCTTCGCGGCGTCGGGCGTGGCGGGAAAAATCACGCATGTCGGCATATACCTCAATGACCGGCAGTTTGCGCATGCCTCATCGAAGCGCGGCGTTACGTTAAACAGCATCGACGATAAGTATTACACCAAAAGGTTTGTCACCGCGCGTCGTCTGTTCTGATGCAAATTGGCGCGGACAGATTATTCTTTCCGCGTAACTTTCTTTTCTTTCACCGGCTGCCCGCGCGTTTTGAGATCGGCGTGATTGCGCGCGGTGCGACGATTCCGCGCGGTACAGTGTTCGAGCTTGAGGTGTTCGGTCAGCGTCTCGCGCTGCCTTCAAAAACCGAACTCAAGGTCGGTGCCCGCTATGAACTGGAAAAAATCTCTGCAATGGAATTCCGCATAGTTCGTGAAGTCGGCGAAGAAAAACCGGCAAGCGCGCCCGTGGAAACAGTAAAAACTGAGCGCCGCCCGGAAAGTTTCGCCGACGGCCTTGCGGCATTTGCGCAGTTGCCCTCAGCGTCCTATTCTGACCTGCTGGCGCTGCGGGTGTCCGACGACGGCCACAATATTAAAAAAACCGGTGAACATAAGTACGCATTTGATCTCAGTGCAGATTTTCCGTTCAAAGGTGTGTTCATTGAACGCGAGCCGGGCTCATATACGTTGTTTGTCTCTGGCGCTGCAGCTACGCTATCGGCGACGAATGCGCTGGCGGCGATGCTTGCCGATTTTGGCGTCTCCGCTGTGCGTCCGGTGAGCGCAGATGTGCTGGAGAGAATTTCTGCCGGCGCAATCGATATGCAGACGTAGTCAGCGCGTCATCGCAAAGGGGCGGCCGTCGATTAGGCGCACCGTAAACTGCGCCTTGTCGCGTCTCAGGGAGGCCACGTCGGTTATTGCTTTGAGGTCGGTGTCGACGATGCGCGCAAGGCAGAGCGTCTCGTCTTGTCGGCGAAAGGCACCGAGCGCGAACGGGACTTCTGAACCCGGATTAAACCGCACCGGCACGGCAGCATAGAGCGTCAAAACTTCATTCTCTGTCAGTGCTTGCAAATCGGTTAGCTGTTGTGGCATCGCCGGCAATACGGCCTGTTTGCGTTCGTTGGGTTCGCGCGAGAGCAGAGCAACGGCGTTCGTTGTGTCGATGCCACCGTTGCCGCCGAACAGAAAATTTTTTGCCTGTGGATTTTCTGTCGCGTACGCCATGATATCGATAAGGCCGGTGGCTGCCGACAGTGCAATAGCTGCCTGCGTATTGAGAATTCCGCCCTGCCTGTTAACTGGTATATCTTTTCCCCCTACAGAGATCATGCCGTTCTTGAGAGAATTGGCCGCAGCTTGGGCGTCAATACCGAAGTAGTCAGCGGCCTGCCGCACGAGCATTAGCGTAAAACAGTCATAGATCCACGCATAGTCGATATCGTGAGCCGAAAGTTCGGTCTGCGCGAATGCGCGCTTTGCCGCAAGTGCAGCCGGCGATGAAAAATCAGGTCGGCGGCATATATATTTATGCGCCGAATTCGTACCGACCGCATTGACGTAGAGCTTAACCTGCGCTGCCCGAACAATGCCACGTTGTTCGAGCTTTGCAAGCAGTCGGTCATTGGCGACCAAAAAAGCAATGCCGTGGTCTGTCGCCACGGCCACCATCGCAGTGGCATAAATTCCCGCGAGCGTTTTCGTCAGTT
>JAEUSA010000365.1 GCA_016788945.1 Leptospiraceae bacterium | reverse complement strand
GCGTTTGCCCACAGCACACGAGATGAGCCGGTAATCTGCGTTTTCGCTCTCGCCAAAACTCACGACACGCGAGCGTGCGGTTTCGGCGAGGCGGCGGCACGAGGCATTATCGGCATTCGTCACCAAAAGGCCGTTTGTGGGAATAATTTTTATTAGCCGGGCAAAGGCACGCTCGACTTCGGCGAGGTCGGCAAAAATATCGGCATGGTCGAATTCAATGTTGTTTAGCAATACATGCGTAGGCCGGTACGAAAGAAATTTCGGCCGCGGATCAAAAATGGAGGTATCGTATTCATCCCCCTCAATGACAAAATAATCGGCTGTACCGGTAGCGGCGGTCGCGGGCAAACTTTCGCAGACGCCGCCAACCATATAACCTGCATCGATACCCGAGTGCCGCAGGGTATACGCGGCGAGTGAGGTTGTCGTCGTCTTGCCGTGCGTACCGGCGATGACCAGCGACTGCCGGCGACGAATGACGAAATCGGCGATAAACTGTGGCAGCGAGATGATATTCATGCGGCGGTTGAGCGCCGTTTCGAGTTCAATATTCCCGCGCGAAATCGCATTTCCGAGCACAATCAGGTCGGGTTCAGGGCTAAGATTCGCCTCGGCGTACCCTTCGATGAACGGAATTTGAGCCCGCCGCAGCTCATCGCTCGTCGGCGGGTAGAGATTCTGGTCTGACCCGCCGACGGCAAAACCCGCCTCGCGCGCCATCACCGCAGCGCCGGCCATGGCGGTGCCGCCGATGCCGATAAAGTGGATTCTGCGCGGTTGCTCAAACATCGTCGCCAGAGGCCGAAAAACTGTTGCGCAGGCAATCTGAATCGCCACTGTAGCACCATGAGCCGAAAAACCAGAGCCGAAGAATTAAGCAGTGTCGCCGATACCTCCGGCGTCAAAATTCCCCGAATTGAACTTTCGATGCGATGGAGTATTGTTTCGCTGCTGACTTTGCTGATTCTGTTTTCGGCCGGGTTGATCATTCTGGTCTCATACCTGGGCGGCCGCCAGTCGACGCAGTTTTTGATCGATACCCTGATGGAAGACAAGGCCTATCGTTTCATCGATAAGGCCTCGCAGTTTCTCGCCGAGGCGCGCACGCTGGCAGGCGATGCCCGCGAGGGGGCCGGTAAACTCAGCATCGTTCAGCAGCGCACGCAAGTTGAAGAAGAACTTAAAGACGTGTTTGAACATCAGCCTTATTTCTCCAATGTCTATCTGATCAGCAATGGCCGCGCGTTGATCGCGCGCAATGAAAGTATACCGAATCCGCAGCGCGCCAACCTAATGGAAGATATGGACGACAAAAACGGCGAGCAGGCGAAGAAGACAATCAGCGCGAAGTTCGAAGAGCGCGAAATCAAGAATCCGCAGCAATATCCATGGAGTCAGGCCGCCTATGCCGAGGGCAAAAAACTCACTCCGATACACAAAACCTTCGTCTCCGGCGACCCCGGTCTTACTTACTGTTCGCCGTCGAATGCCGCGCGTGGCATCGTGGCGGGCGGTGTCTGCATCGATATCACGCTCGGGGATCTCGCCCTTTTCATCGGCGATGTCAAGATCGGTGAAACCGGTAAGGCTTTCTTGGCCGACAAAAATTTCCATATTCTCGCCGCGCCGCAGGAAACACGCGATTCCGCCATCTATCTCAAACCGGGCCAGGACAAAATTCAGCTGAAAAATATCACTGAATTCGAAAATACCGAAATTCAGTCTGCCTACGCTGCGATGCAGAAGAAACTCAAGAAGCTGCAAAAAAACAAAAAATGGCTCAAAACCAAAAAACCATTCTACTTTGATTTTAAGATCGCCGGCAATCGTTACGTCGGATTGTTTGCCCCGTTTCCGGCTTATACCGGTCTCGACTGGCAGTCCGGAGTGATTATCCCTGAAGATGAATTTTTCTATTTTGTCCGCCGTAATACGCGTATCGTCATGGCGGCATCGTCGATACTCATACTGCTTGCGGTGGTGTTGGGCTATATTTTCTCCCGTCGTCTCTCGAGGCCGCTCAGTGAACTGTCGCACGAAATGGACAAGATCCAGAATTTCGATCTCGATTCAGACAAAACGATCGTATCGTCGATCACCGATGTGCAGAATATGGTCGTGTCTTTCTACAAGATGCGGCAGGGGTTACGCTCATTCAGAAAATTCGTGCCCGCCGACATTGTACGCCAGCTGATTGCGCAAGAGGGCGATGCGCACCTGCAAGGTGAAAAACGCGAACTGACGGTGCATTTTTCCGACATTGAAGGGTTCACCACGGTTTCAGAGAGTATCAAACCCGAAGATCTGGTTAACCTGCTTGCAGAATACTTAAGCGAAATGAGCCGTATCATTGGCGAAGAAAACGGCACGGTCGATAAGTACATCGGCGACGCCGTCATGGCATTCTGGGGCGCTCCGCAGCACGTCCCCGACCACGCATTGCGCGCGGCGAAGGCAGCGCTGCGTTGTCAGGCACGCCTCGTTGAACTCGAGAAAAAATGGCTCGCCGAAGGTCGTCCGGTTTTCCGCGCACGCATTGGCCTGAATACCGGCGAAATCATCGTCGGCAACATGGGTTCGGCAGAACGGCTTAACTACACGGTGATCGGCGACGCCGTGAACCTCGCCAGTCGCCTCGAAGGCATCAACAAGTACTACGGCACGCGCATTATGGTCGGTGAAGCGACGCAGAAACTGATTGCCGGCCATTATGTAACACGATTGCTCGATTTCGTAGCCGTCAAAGGCAAAAATGAGGCTATCAGAATTTACGAGCTGGTGGGCGAGAAGGGCGCCGTCGATGCGACAACGCTCGAGTTCATCCGTACATTTGAATCGGCTATTGAAGCATACCGCGGTCGTGACTGGGATAAGGCTGAATCACTCTTTAAAGCAGCGGATAAGATGAAAAATGATGAAGCCTGCGCACTGATGCTCTCACGCATCACCGAATATCGCGAAAATCCGCCCGGTGCTGGCTGGTCGGGCGAATACGTCATGACGACAAAGTAATATGCCGGATACCGGCAGAGCCGCATGCCTCGCATTGCATCTGTCGGGTAAATTTCTCACCGATAAAACGCGACGGCAACTTGAAACTGCCGGCAGTGTTTTGGCCCTCACACGCGTTCTGCTGGCGCAGCGAACCGATCAGGCAATGGTTGAAGCCGATAATCTGCTGCAAAGTCTCGACGCCGAATGTGTTCTTACTTTGGCCGACGCTGATTATCCACCCTTGCTGCGTGAAATCGACCATGCCCCGTTCGCGCTATTTCTGCGCGGTAATCGCTCGTTACTCAGCGGCAAGATGGTTTCTCTCGTCGGCACACGCGAACCTTCAACTTCGGGACGCCTTACTGCCGCACAACTGAGTGCGCATTTTATCAGCAGCGGACATACGCTCGTCTCGGGCATCGCGCGCGGCATAGACGCGATCGTGCACCATGCGGCGCTTACCGGCAATGGTAAGACGATTGCTGTCCTGCCGAATGGATTTCTGCATCCATATCCGTTGGAGAACCGCGATCTTTATATGGCCGCTGGTGCGTCGCCGAATCTGTTGCTGTTATCGGAATATTTGCCCGATCAGAAGCCACAGCGCCACCATTTTGTCCGGCGCAATAGGCTCATTGCCGGTCTCTCGCCGCTGACCGTCGTCGTCGAAGCAGGAGAAAAAAGCGGCGCGCTCATCACGGCCGATTTTGCATTAAGAGAAGGTCGCGAAGTGGCCGCCGTAAGCGACACACGGCTGAGTCACAATGCCGGTGGATTGGCGCTCATTGCTGACGGGGCACACGATCTGGCTTCTCTGGTTTCTTTGCCTCAAAGCGCTTAAGTATCTCTTTGAGTTGTTCGACACTGCGGCGTCCGAAGATCGTGTAGCGCGGTAAAACGAGCGCGGCATCGGCTGCGGTGGCGATGCGGTAATCGACCGAAAGTTGCACGGTAAAACCCGCCGCGGCGGCAGCCCTTATTCCTTCGCTTTCGTAATAACCGTACGGCCAGGCAAAGGCATCTACGGGTTTTACCGAGAGAGTCTGCATGTACTGCCGTGCCAGAAAAAGTTCGCGGAAAAGCTGATCGTAGCCGATGTCGCGCAGCAGGGCATGCGACCATGAATGGGAACCGAACGAGAATGTGTCTTCGAGTGCGGGCAGAAGGCGCCGCCAACCGGCATCGGCTTTGAGCTGATCAGCGTAAGAGAAGAAAGTCGCACCCATACCACGCCGCCTGAGTTCAGGTAATACAATCTCCCGGTGCGCCCGGTAACCGTCGTCGAAGGTCAGTACAATTCGTCTGCGCTGATCTTCAGGGTACCGCCGTTTCAGCCAATCGTGCAGAGAAACGACACGGTACGCCGCAAGTTCGCCAAGCAGCAGCCCAAAATCTTTTTCACTGATTGCGTATCTGCCCTCGCGGCCGATATCGTGCAGGCAAAGAATCACCGCATCGGGTATTGGCTCAATCGTTATCGTCTGTTGTTTCGGTTTACACGCGGTATTCACCGCGAGGCAAAGCAGAATCAGGAAAAATGATGCGACCGCTCGCACAGATTTATATCCGCCAGATGCGTTTCGACGAGGCAAGAAATAAACTGCTCAGCGAAATCGAACAACATTTCTTTGCCGGCGAGAGCGAGGTGGAAATTGTGCATGGCATCGGAAATTACGTATTGCGGAAAATGGTGATCGCTGAGCTTGCGAAACTCGATTATGTTCGCATAAACAGCGACAACTATAATATGAATCCGGGCTCGCTCAAGGTTACATTGCTGATCCCCGATGCCGGGCTGCTCGATAGCTATCGCGGCTGATGCCGGTGCACATAGTCGAGCGATTTTACAATGTAATCCGTCTCTATATTTACTGCCGTACCGGCGCGCCAATCCCCGATATTTGTCTTACGCACCGTTTCGGGAATAATCTGCACGCGAAAATGGTCAGCGGCATTCTTTTCCATCACCGTCAGGCTAATGCCGTCCAACGTCACCGAACCTTTGGGGATAATGTAAGCGGAAGGATATTCGAGCCAGATATTGAGCGCTTTGCCGTCATCGACGCTCAGTACTTTGGCTGTTCCTTCAACATGCCCCTGCACGAGATGCCCGCCGAGACGGTCGCCGAGCCTCAGTGCACGTTCGAGGTTCACGCGCCGGCCGGGTTCAAAGCCGCGAAAATTTGTGACCGCAAGCGTCTCGGGAATCGAGAAGATGGTAAATTCGTGCGCAGAAAACTGCTCAATAGTCTGACACGCACCGCTGACAGAAATACTGTCGCCGATCTTCGCATCGCTGAGAATTTCCGAGCAAGTGATCGAAAGCCGCCAACCGGTATCTATCCGCTCAATGCGGCCGATTGTGCCTACTTCTTCGATTAGTCCACTGAACATTTAAGCGGGCAAAGGGACTCGAACCCTCTCTAAAAGCTTGGAAGGCTTTTGTGCTACCGTTACACCATGCCCGCAGGGAAAATCAGAACGTCTGGTGAAAGTGACGCGACTGTTCGTAGTCGACATCCCCCGTCGGAGCTTCGTTTCCTTTGGCAAAAGCCTTAAAAAAGATAATACCGAATGCGCCAACCGCCCCGAAAAACAGGCAGATTTCGAGTGGGCCCACGGGAAATACGTTCACCTTATTCTCGGCACCCGCATGTCCTAACGCTGAGCCGTAAACGACCCAGATTACGTCGAGGAAGCTGACAAACAACAGATACCAAGCCACGCGAACAATGCGCGAAGGCGTTCTTTTCAGATCACGCGAGAGCAGAATGAAGAACGGGATAACAAAGTGGAGCATCCACAGCCCAACAGTGAAATACTTCCATACACCTTTCAAGCGCAGTTCAAGCAAGTATGTCTCTTCAGGCATGTTGGCATACCAAGTCAGCATGTGCATGCTGAAGCCGATATAGGCCCAAAATACGACAGACATGAATTGCCATTTACCGAGGTCGTGCAGGTGTTCGGCATTAACTTCTTTGAGGCCACCGTGTTTCTGTATCGTCACGAGAATGATGATCATAGCTGCTAAAGCACCAAACCAGCCGTTCGCGAATGTATAAACCGGGAACATGGTCGTGAACCAGTGCGGCTGCAACGACATAACAATGTCGATGGAGCTCAGCATGAATGAGTAAGCGAACACGAGCGTATAGATTGCCGAATATTTCACTAACTTTGATTTTGTCGCTGCATCTTTTGTATTATCCTGATCGGCGGATGTCTTGCGTATCAGGCGCGCAAGGAAAAACCATGAAGCAAAATAGACAACGAGGCGCGCGGCGAAGAAAGGAATATTGAGATATCCTTTTTTGTGCTGCAGAATTTCATCGTTAGCAACAATTTTCGGATCAGCCCACTCATAGAGATGGTTCAAGTGCAGGCCGGCAGTGACAGCAATGACGGCAACAATAACTGCGGCAAGCCACAGCGGTGCAGCAAACGTCTCGGGAATGCGGCGCAGAACAACCGACCATTTGGCGCCGGCAATGAACTGAATAGCCGCAAACAGCAGGCCGACGAGCGAGATGCTCAGAATGAAGTAGCCGGTGCTCAGAAGCGCCATCCATGCGCGGTCGGCGGCGAGTATAAAGCCCGCGGCGAGCGCAATAACGCCCACTGCAGTCATGCCCCAGAGTATCTTATAGTTCTTATCGGGTAGTGAAAATTTCATGCTAGC
>JAEUSA010000456.1 GCA_016788945.1 Leptospiraceae bacterium | reverse complement strand
TTTTTTCTCTTCTTGCTTTATGTTTTTTGGCGCCATTTGACCGGCCGCTTTCGCCGTGTGTGCTTAACCGTATGGGCCGTCGCATGGTTTTGCTCGACTTCCTTCGGCTCGGCATTGCTCATGCGTTCCTTGGAAAATCGTTATACACCCCTTGCAGCCAAAGACGTGGCGAAAGCTGACGTCGTCGTTTTGCTTGGCGGCATGGTTGATCCGAATTCGCTGCGCGGCGGGCGGCCCGAGTTCGGCAGCGCAGTCGATCGCCTGACAGCATCCGTCGAATTGCTGCTCAAGAATAAAGCCGGTCATGTGATTATTTCGGGCGGCTCGGGGTTGATGCTGCAAGGCGGGTTGCGTGAGGGCGAAATATTAAAAAACTACCTTGTGGGTTTGGGCTTGAGCGGAGACAAAATACTTGCGGATAGCGCCTCGCGCAATACGCGCGAAAATGCCACCGAAAGCGGCAAGATCGTCGCCGCGCATGCATTTAAAAAAATCATTCTCGTGACATCGGCTTTTCACATGCCGAGGTCGGTGGCGTGCTTTCGCAAGGCCGGGCTCGAGGTGATCGCGTACCCCGTCGATTTTCGCGCTGCTGAACGCAGTTCATTTCCCGAATCGTTTTTTCCTTCAGCGCAGGGTATCGACGATTTCAGTACGGCGGTGCGCGAAATAGTGGGATTAGCGGCGTATAAGCTGGCAGGATACATTTAGCGATGTCCCGAAAATGCCCGGGAGTTCTTCGGGTGAATGATGAGGAGTTTTATGCGTAAATGGAAAATACTGGCGATGGTGTTGGCGCTCATCGCCATCACGGTGACTATTCTTATCTATACGGTGGGGCTCAAGACAAAATATGATGTAGCGGTCGCGCGCGAGAATGCGGCCACACCCGACATGCCGGGCAAAATCACGGAAGCCGATCTCGCTCACTTGCCGGCACCGGTTCAGAGGTACATCCGCCTCACTGGTTTTGTGGGCAAAGATAAGGTGCGCAATTTTCGCCTCGTTTGGGATGGCGCGCTGCGCAGCGATGCCAAGGCGCTGTGGATGTCTGCCACGATGCAGCAGGAAATCTTTTTCCATAACTATTCACGCGATTTTTACCTGACTGCGTTTATGAAGGGATTACCGGTGTCGGTGTGGCATTCATACCATAACCGCCATGCAACGATGCAGGTAAAAATTCTCTCGTTGCTCCCGGTTGTCGATATCGCCGGCGGTGAATTGACGACCACCGAAACTGTGACACTTTTTAATGACATGTGCCTGATGGCCCCCGGTGCGCTGATCGATAAACGTATTACCTGGCGGCAGGTAGACGCCAAACAGGTTGAGGCAACTTTTACCAACGGCGAATACCGCATTCGGGCAGTACTGAAATTCAACGACAACGGGGAATTAGTCGACTTTGTCTCCGATGACCGCTCGTATCTCACGCCGGAAAACAAGTTGCGCCGCGAACGCTGGTCGACGCCGGTTTCGGATTACCGCGATTTTGGCGGCTACAGACTTGCCTCGCGCGGTGAAGCGGTATGGCATCTGAAAGAGGGTAGTTATGCCTATGGAAAATTTGTTCTGAAAAAAATTGAGTACAATCTGAAACCGGAAAAAAGAGGTTGAACGAGGCCGCCGAGCGCGAAGGTCTTAACGTCTCGGTCAAGGCTTAAAACCCTTTGCGGCAGGTCTCGTTTGCCGCAGCTTTCCATATGCTGCCCCGTATTCCCGGAGTCGAAATTAGTGAAAAAAGGGTGCGCACCACCGACGGTTATACGCTGCGCGTGCATT
>JAEUSA010000212.1 GCA_016788945.1 Leptospiraceae bacterium | reverse complement strand
AATGAGCCGCCGGCGAATCCGTTTCAAACAGCAGGCGTTCGTAAATTTACCGTGACCAAGATCCGCCGTTTCGACGGCAACCTCGGAAAAAACCAAGTCGCGATTCGTGTCGACCGGTCGAATCTCGGCATTCACCCCGATGATGCAGGGAAATTCGCCGCCGCGCGCGGAAAACGTATAGATAGTGTGACCTTTTTTTCTGTGCGATGCGTTCATGACGTCGTAGTGGCCGATGAGGCAGTTGAAGGTCAGATTCTCGAAAATCTCAGCGCTCTCGCACCCGACCTGTTCGCAGATAAAGAAATCAAATGGTTGAAGACCTACCAGACGGGCTGTCAGTACGACACTATGTCCTTGGGCTGGTTTCGCGGCTTTGTCATCACCTTCGGCCGCGGCGGTCTTCTCGCCGACGGCACCCAGAGTAATTTTAGCAATGAACGGCTCGCCTATGCGCAGAAACACGAATATGCAGAGGGTGACATCCTCCCCGAAATAAAAAAATTCACGAAACTAAAACTGCCGCAAAAATTTTCTCCCGGCCACGTCACCCCCGCGCGCTCTAACACCAAACAAGTCGCCATCGCCGGTGCGACAGTAACGATCACTTTTCCCGGAGCGCGTAACCTTACGACTCCCGTCATCTGTGACGACACATTGTACACGGGGGGAGGGTTTAATAGCCGCGAATTCTACGCGTTTGATGCGGAGACATTCAACCCTAAATGGGCCGTGGGCCTCAGCGACAATGGTCCCTCAACGCCCGCGTGCGGTTCGGGTGTTGTCGCCTTCAATACCGAATCTTGCACACTTTTTCTTGTCGATGGAAAAACCGGCAAACAAAGATGGTCGGCTTTTCTCGGCGACCCGCTAATCAGCACGCCGATAATCCACCGCGGTCAGGTCATCACTTCATACCCGTTTTCAACGACCGGCCAGGCAAGCCATGCCATTGCGGCTTTCGACGCCAAAACCGGTGCCATCGTCTGGCAGCATGCCATCGATAGCGAAATCATTTCGAAACCCGTTATCTTCGGCGACACCGTATTCTTTTCCACTTTTGCCGGCATCGTGTACGGTTTTCGCGCCGGTGCACCCGTAATAGCGCACCGGTTGCGCGGCACATCGCTGCCCATGTTTGCCGATAGCCGCATCTTCATGCTGCGCCGCGGAGAGCGCTCGGGGCAGCCGATGCTCGAACAGCTTTCTGCGTTCGATCAGAACACTCGGTCACTGATGTTCACCAGCGAAACACAATCCGCACCGTATCTTGACGCCAGCGTGCAATTAGCGACAAAATTTGCCAGTGAAAGCGCGGAGCTTGATTCTGGAAACGGTTTCGTCGGCGGAGCACCACCGATGGCGCATGCAGAGGCAAGTTTCGTGCACATGGGCCTCAAGAGTGTCTCGAATATGCAAGCGTTCGACGGTGAGCGCATCGCGCTCGTAGACGACAAAGTCATTGTCGGCTTTGGCGATCGTATTTCGGCCTTCACCAAAGATGGCAAAAAAATTTGGAGCGTAGAGCCCATGAAGTCAGCAGCTTCAGAAGGCGGATTTGGATTATCATCTCCGGTGCTCGATGGCAATTCCGTTTTCACCGCAACGGTCAGTGGAAAAATTCTGAAGATTGCTGCTGCCGACGGCAAAATCGAGCGCGAATTCGATGTAAAAGAAAAAATTCGCGCGCGGCCTTTGATTCATAAAAGCCGACTCTATATCCCAACAGTGTCAGGCAAGTTGGTGAGTATTCGGATGTAATTTATGGCAAGTGTGTGGGATCATCACCAAACATGAAAACTGCATACTGACAAGCGGTAGCCGAAGTACTCACGAATTGCACTCTCAGTTGACCGCATGGCGCGCGAACTTCACGCCAAAGGCGGTGACCGCGATAATTAAACATCCGCCGAATAGCATGACAAATCCGATGATTTTTGGTATTTTTCTCAGGGTTGTGGCAGATAATTTATTCTGTAAAATCAGGCCCAAACCTCTGTCTTTGAAGGCAAATATATTTCTCTCCATGGGGGCAAAAATACCCCAAAGACCAATACCGATGGCGATAGCTCCGGTTATATATTGGACCAAGATCTGTTTTTCCAAGATCATCCTCTCTTGTGATTCCTTAAACGAAGGAACAATGGATAATGCACGGCATATTTGTCAGAGGTATAGTTCTTTCTGTGAATCTAAAGCAGGCTTACCCGAGGCGGCTCGTAAAGTGCCAACTGTTGCTGCCCTTGGAATGCGGTCC
Source organism: Leptospiraceae bacterium (assembly GCA_016788945.1). Taxonomy (GTDB): domain Bacteria; phylum Spirochaetota; class Leptospiria; order Turneriellales; family Turneriellaceae; genus Turneriella. The sequence goes on along the minus strand of JAEUSA010000212.1, from coordinate 11,067 downwards.
CGTTATCGAGCTTGATTGCTGAGATCTTTGACGACTACAAGGGGACGCCTGTTTCGTGTTGCACTTATCCCAATCGGTCATTTAAACCAACGGCGGGCGGTTCATGTCTTTGTAATAAATATACTTCGTACTCTGTTTGCCTGAAGCGACAAACCATTGCAGACAATACGGCGCCATCCAGATTGCATCATCTTTCTGCACCGGGTACCAGCTTTCGGCGAGGCGGTACACGCCTTGCCCCTGCAGCACATAAAGCCCATGCTCCATGTAGTGGTTTTCGACGTTCGGTAGCGTGCCACCCGGTGCAAATTCGAAAATATTCACTCCCATATCATACTGAGCATCCATAGGCATCAGCACCTGCAGCAGAGCGCCGGGGTCGCCCAGAAACGGCTCTTTGGTGATTTTGCTTTCATGTGAAATAATTGCCTGCGGCGGATTAACCCCGTCTAACGGTTCATACATCTTTTCGAAAAACAGCACGCGTGCTGCTGATTTTGCCTTGATCGTGAAACTGCTACCGGGGGGCAGAAAAAAGAAGCCGCCGGTCTTCAGCATATTCTCGCCTTCAAAGCGTAAGTCCACATCACCTTCAAGTACGTAGGCGAGTACCTCATTATCTTTCAGGTTGCGCTGGCATTCGCCGCCGGTTTCGTACACGCCCATGAACATGGTGAAATTCGCCCCCATCTGTGGCGAAATGAAATAGACGACGGTAGCCTTTAGCCAGCCGGGCGGCGAAAGTAGTACATGGCTTTCCGGAGTAATCAGCGCATGATCGTTGGTGATGCGGCTGCGTGTGAGGGCGGTGTGGGGTGTCTGCATGGGAGCGCATGCGAGGCGCAGATTGCCCCGTCAAGTCGCGAATGCCTGTTGGTTAATTTTTCTGGATATATCCGCCAAAAACCCAGGCGCCGCAATTATTCACCCGATGCCAATATCCGCTTTTGCCGTCGTGGGTTTCTGATGATTTTGTGCGCGCTTCGATTTGCAGCAAGGTGCCTATGGGCACAGTGGTGAACTTACGCATGCAAGCTTCTTGGCCGCAATCGTCCGTGCGGATTTCACATTGTACCTGCGGCGAATTCACCGATGGACTTGCATGTAACTTTGTCGCCGTTAGCGCGGTATATGAGTTGTGGTCCAGAACAAGATCAGGTTCGACAGCGTGTTGAGCTGCTTGGCTCGCTTTCGATTTTTCTCCGCACGAAATAACCACGGCGCCTGCGAAGGCGATAACGATCGGTAGCTTCATCATCGACTCAGAAGCTTTGGTTTAGGGCTGTGTCAACGCATTTAGGGAAAAATTACCGGGCAGTGTAACCGGCTTTCTCCCAGCGGATTGTCACGCCATTACAAGGATGTCCTGAATTCGCGGACATAGCCTTTATGACAAATAAGACAGGATGGGTCATTTCACAACTTGCATCTTCAATAAAGAACGAAAAGTAGGTATGCATGTATTTGCCTAAAATCTGTGATCTGTGAACCGGACCGTCGTGCCGCGAATCGAGTGCATGATCACGATTGTCGCCTAATAGAAAAAATTCATCCGGGCCGAGTTCAAAATCTGTGCGCCTGCCTTCGGGAAAATCAAACGGCCGTTCTTCTTCCAATATGTCATATCCGGTGCCTTCCGGTTTTTCAGTGAATACTCCGAGATTGCTCAATTTGCTATACTTTTGTAGCTTATATTTGTTGTCTGAGTTACCGCGGAAAATCAGTGGTATCGTGCGACCATTGATGGCATACCGGGTCACATGATATTCGGTGCCATCTTTTCCGAAAACTCTTTCTTCAAACAGACGCACTCGCTCGCCCGGCAGGCCAATGATGCGTTTGATAAGACGCTTTCCTTTATATGACCCTATCCCCTCATGGATCACGATATCCGATCGTTTCAGTTGCGATTTGTTGATCATGTAATCCGCGAAGACAAAATCCCCCACTTGCACGTTGGGCTCCATCGCCGGTGAAGGAATATTATGCGGTTTTGCGAACGGCTTTTCGATCGGTTCACTGATAATCGCAATCGCGACCACTGCTATCAAGTAAACGGGTATGAACCAAAAGACATGCGGTTTAGCAAAGACCGGCCAGTACTTTGACGGCTGCGGCATGCGGCTCAACCTGAACGAATCAATGATAATCAGTGTCGTGATACCGAGACTAACAATAATTGTCAGTGGCGCGGTGATCACAGCTGGCAAGAAACGCGGAAACAACCACAACAAAAAAGAAAAAAATATCGTCATAAAAACGGAAAAAAGTGCGCCCGCGATAAATCTTCCGTTGGCCTTCAGATACAAGTATCCCATCGGCAGAAAAAAGAAATTCAGCGCTATCGCCGCCGCCGCTGAACGCTTACCCATGGATTATCCCGCGATTCTGATTAACAGGCCGCCGATCGCGCCGCCAATGAGTGGTGCAATCACCGGCACCCAAGAATATTTCCAGTCAGAATGACCTTTGCCGGCTATGGGTAAGATGGCGTGCGCCAGACGCGGGCCTAAATCACGCGCGGGATTAATCGCGTAACCCGTAGTGCCGCCCATCGAAAGACCGATTGCCCATACGAGTATGCCGACAAGAAAAGGCCCCATACCAGCGGTGACGCCGCCAGAACCCCGCGAAAAAATTGCATAAATTCCAATGATCAATACGAGCGTGCCAAAGGTTTCGCTAATGGAGTTCGCGATCGGATGCCTGATCGCAGGGTTTGTCGAAAACACGGCAAGTTTGAGTTCTGCATTCTTTGTTTCAGCCCAATGCGGTAGGTACTGCAGATAGGTAACGATCGCGCCGACAAACGCGCCGGCAAATTGGGCTGCGAAATAGATGGGCAGATTGTCAAATGAACCTGATTTAATGGCAAACGCCAGCGTGACTGCCGGGTTAAGGTGAGCGTCAGGGCTACCGAAAGTTTTTGCCGTAAAGACGCCGAGAGTCACTGCAAAAGCCCAGCCCGCCGTGATGACGACCCAACCCGCATTCTGCGCCTTCGACTTTTCGAGCAACACTCCGGCGACGACACCGCTGCCGAGAATAATGAGTACCATTGTACCAAAGAATTCGCCCCAGAATGGTGTCAGCATATGCGTCTCAGGTCAGAATTTCTTCAAGAACCGCATTGAGTAGCATTTCTTTAAATTGCATTTGGTGCCGGTATAGACCGGCGTTTGAAGTAGGTTGATGATTGAGAATCTTGCCTTCGAGAGTCAGCTGTACTTCAGGTATTTCCACAATGACATTTCCGGGAGCGAGAATACTGTCGATAATGAACGAAATTCCCCCTTGTCCGATATCCACCGCAAAACCCTTGATAACCCGCTTTGCCGCATGTACCTCGACGGCTTTGACAAATTTATAGCGCGGGTGTGAGCGGCGGTCGTCGTGCTGTCCCTGCGGTAAAACCATATTAACCCACCTGTCTTACGTATCCCCGAAAAAACGGGCATTAGGATAGTCAAAGATGACTGTTCCCCGTATTTTCTTTACTTCTTCCATCAGGCCGAAAAAATCATTGAAATAGTCCATGTTCTGATCATCTTCGCCATAAAATTCTATGCGATAGCGGCAGTTTTGTATCGCAGCCGATTCGGGGCGTTGTTTGTGGTTTGCGGCAATTTCGCGCGATTCTTCAGCCACAGCGTCGCCTTCAGCGGTGAGAAAGTAGAAATAGTATTCTTCGCGACCAAACTCGAGACGAATCCGTTTATCGTCCACCATGAGCGAGCCTGGTTTTTTATTGTGCGCTGAGAAATTTCTCACGGCCTGTTGCAATTTCTCAAAAAAGACGGATTGCTCATCAGGAGAAAAAATGAAATTCCTATATGATGCCACTGCCGATGAGTCTCCGGGAAATTGCCGGTTTTCCGTGCGGTAACGTAAACTAAAATTGGCATGACACGACATGCCGATGCGCGTATGCATTTCTGCGCATGCACCAAATACAGGCACAACCATTGACGGCTGAGGCATTTTCCCCTTTTGGTCAGGTTGTCAGCGCCGGCCTCAAGCAGGGTTCAAGTGCCAATCAGGGTACGGCAGTGCGTTTCGACTGGTGTGCCGGTCTTAGCAATGCACGCAGCGAGGCAAAACCGAACCTTGCCGTTTTTCGCAGCACGCCGCTAGAGCCTCCTATTACGATTAAGTTGCTTGAACGGCATCCGCAAAACACGCAGGCATTTATGCCTATGATCGTAAGCCGCTTTATGATCATTGCGGCGCCTAATTTGCGCCATGGTTCACCCGATACCGAACAGCTGCAGGCATTTCTTTGCCTGCCCGGGCAGGGTATTAACTACAATGCCGGCGTCTGGCATCACCCGATCATCGCCCTAGACCAGCCCGCTGAATTCGCGATGCTGGCGTGGGAAGATGGCACGCCGCTTGATTGTGAAGAATTTACCCTGAAACTACCGATACAGATACGGTTATGACCTTTTGGGACTACCGGTAGATATTGCCTTTGACGCTTCGTTGCCGATTGAACCATTAACCCCATGGCTAAAAGAGAATTCGACCTTGTGGTCTACGGTGCCACGGGTTTTACCGGCAAACTGGTTGCCGAATACCTGACCGGGCGCAAGATTAAGAACTGGGCAATGGCTGGTCGCAATAAGGCGAAGCTCGCCGAGGTGCGCGATGAAATCGGCGCTGCAAAAGATATTGCGCTCATCGAAGCAGATTCTTCAAACCCGGCAAGCCTCAAAGCGATGTGCGAAAGCGCGCGCGTTATACTCACCACAGTCGGGCCTTACCAGCTATACGGCTCAGACCTCGTACAGACCTGCGCCGCGACCGGCACCGACTACGTCGACCTGAACGGTGAACCCGCATGGGCGCGGCAAATGATCGATGCGCACGAGGCCGCAGCAAAACAAAGCGGAGCGCACATTGTATTATCTGCCGGCTTTGATTCGATTCCTTTCGACCTCGGCGTTTGGTTTCTGCAACAGCAGGCAAAAAAACAATTTGGCTCGCCTGCCCCGCGCGTCAAAGGCCGTGTGCGAAAAATGCAGGGCGGCGCTTCGGGCGGCACCATGGCGAGTATGAAGGCCACGCTCAAAGCTTCGATTAAAGATCCTTCGATACTAAGCCTGCTCAATAACCCATTTGCTCTGACACCGGGGTTTGAAGGCCCGTCACAACCCAATGGGCTCGTACCCGAATACGACAAAGAACTCGGTGTGTGGGCCGCGCCTTTCGTTATGGCGCCGATCAACACCAAAAACGTGCACCGTACGAACTTTTTGCTCGGCCATGCCTACGGAAAGAATTTTGTCTACGATGAAATGATGCTCACGACTCTCGGTGAAGCCGCGCGCGCACTGGTCGATGCGGCGGCGAAGGCAAACCCGTTTAGCGGCAAAGGTTTGAAGCCGGGTGACGGGCCGTCAAAAGAAGAGCGGGAAAATGGTTTTTACGATGTGGTGTTTACCGGTATCTTCCCCGATGGACGCTATCTGCGAACCTCCGTTAAGGGTGACCGTGACCCCGGTTATGGTTCAACGAGCAAAATGATATCCGAAGCGGCGCTTGCTTTGCTCGACGTTAAAGCTCCCGGTGGTTTTTACACACCGGGCGGCCTTATGGCAGAATCGCTCGTCGAACGATTGCAAAAATATGCCGGCCTGGCATTTGCGGTAGAGTCCTGAAGGCGCGGTTTTTATACCGATTTCAGGAACTCTGTAAAAACCTCAATCGCGGCAGCCACGTCTTCAACCTGCACCGTTTCAATCGGGTTATGGCTGATGCCGCCGGGGCTGCGAATAAATAACATCGCGGTGGGTGTAACCTTCGATAAGATTGCCGTATCGTGACCCGCGCCACTGGCCAACCGAAAATTCTTATGACCATGCTGGGCCATCGCTGCCGCCATCTTATCTACCAAAGCCGCATCGCATTTTACCACCGCCTGAGCCTCACGCGTTTCAATTTCAAGTGTTAGATGGCGATGCCGTGCAATGTATTCCGCTTGTGAAAGAATAACTTCGGTTGCCTCGTCGAGTTTTGCCTGTTCGCCATGGCGGATGTCTAAACTGAAGTAGACTTCTCCCGGTATGACGTTGGCGCCGCCCGGTCGAACCTGAGCCATGCCGATCGTGGCGACAAGGTGCGGTACTGAATGAGCATATTTCTCCACAAAAACTGAAAGCTCACTGAGTCCGGCAAAGGCATCACGCCTGCCGGGCATCGGTGTTGTGCCGGCATGGCTTGCCAACCCGCGAAAAAACAGTTTGATACGTGACTGGCCGACTAAACCGGTGACGGCGCCGAGCGCAAGATCTTCTTTTTCGAGCACCGGCCCCTGCTCGATGTGTACTTCGGCAAAACCTTTGACAGAGGTGAAATCGTAAGCCGCACTTCGGTAATCCGCGGGATTCAGGCCGAAGTTCTTGATGGCGTCGGCCATCGTGATTCCATTTTCGTCGACGCGAGCGAAAAATTCTTCTTGAAACAAGCCGCTTACGGCAAGCGAGCCGAGGTAGGGCATTTTATAGCGGACCCCTTCTTCGTCGCTGAAGCCAATCGTGTCGAAATGAAATGGAAGGTTGTTGGCTCCAATGGCCTTGGCCGCGGCGATGCCAATCAGCACGCCGAGCATCCCGTCATATTTTCCGGCGTCGGGTACTGTATCGAGATGGCTGCCTGTTAAGAAAGCTTGATCGTTTTTGCCAGAAAGGCGCCCGATAATATTGCCAAGGGCGTCGACGCGCACCGACATACCGGCTTCTTGCATCCAGCCGCGTACGAGGCCGTGTGCCTTTTTCATTGGTTCAGACAAAAAAGTTCGCTTAAGAATGCCCGGCACTTCAGTGCACGTTGCCAGTTCATCGGCACGGCTGAGCGCTTCAGCCGCGAGTTGTGTGTAATTCATAATGTTTCGTCAATGGTGCGTTGGCAGATGCTATTATGGTCTCGGCAATTGCGGAAAACTTCCATAGGTATTAATATGCGATTGCGAGATGCCATTGTTGGTGACAATTGCCCGGTAGGCTGCCACGGCCGCTGTCGGCGTACGCGCGAGCGAGTCACCCGTTTCTGCGACATCGCGCCCGTTCGTGTTGACGTTGTACAATCCGAAATGCGCTTCTTTGCGAAAGGCCTCGCGCCATTCAAAATTGTCGGTCAGAGTCCACAGATAATAACCGCGTATGTCTGCGCCGTCACGGTAGGCCTTGAGCGCCATCTGCAGGTGCGAAATGATATATTGAGCACGCTTATTGGTCGTGCCATCAGAGTCGGCCATGCCATTTTCGGTGATCATAATCGGCAGGTGGTAGCGGTTTTTTACTTTCATGAGCGTCTCATAGAAACCCGCGGGATAAATTTCCCAACCCAACGAGTTATGCGGTACGCTGGCTGAATTGTTATCAGGTATGTAAGGCGTATAACCGAGCTCGGGGTAGGCCCTCGCGAGAAAAAAAGGCAGGTTCGCGGCGTACTTCGGGCCAACCATGTAAGTTGAATAATAATTCACACCGATGAAATCCAGCTTTGAACTGCCAGCCACCAACTCATCGCCGCTACCATCCCAATTGGTATCGATGCGGCCCGATGTGGCGCCGTCGAGCATGTGGTAGTGATAGAAATAATCGAGTTTGCGAAACGCATTCATGTCGTCGGCGTCGTTCGGGTTATTCGGTCTGAAGTAGCGAAAGTGCTGCACAAGGCCCACTTGCGCCGCCGGGCCGGGATGTGCCGATATCGTATCATACTGGTGAATTGCGTCGTATGCCGCATTGTGCGCACGCGTCAGGTTAAGCAGTGCTGCTTTTGCGCCATTAAAATTCAACAGATACCCCGGTGGAAAAAAGCCCGCCATATAACCTACCATAACTGTTCCAACCGGTTCGTTGTGCGTTACCCAAATGTCGACGAGGTCGCCGAAATTTTGTGCACAATACTTGGCGAAGTTGGCGAACTTTTGCACCATCACCGGATTTTGCCAGCCACCCAGCGAGCTATCCATATTGTCATGGCGCCCCCAGATGTCGTAGTAGACACCCGGTTTTTGCGCCCATTGCGGCAGCGTGAAATGCCAGAGTGTCACCATCGGCTTCATGCCGCGCGCGCGTACCTTCGTCAGATAGTTGCGGTAATACTGTGTCGCGCTGGCAGAATAAACACCGTTCTGCGGTTCAATGCGCGACCATTCGATGCTCATGCGATAGGTATTCGAACCCAAATCGCGTGCCCGGTCAAGATCGCTGTCGGTGAACAGGCTATAGTGATCACTCGCGCGACCAGAGTCGCGGATAAATTTCGGAAAACAAGTGCTGATCGCCTCCCAGAAGCTATTGCAGAAGGTTTCAAATAACCACCAGTCGTTGTTGGTGTTGTAGCCTTCGACCTGATGCGCGGCGACCGCGACACCCCAGAGAAAACCCGGCATAAAATTGCCGGTGATATCCCACATTGTACCGGTGACATTATTTGTCTGCACGGGCTGTGCGACGAGAGAAGTAGTGAATGTCAGCGCAATCGCAGGCGCTGTCTGTTGCACCGCAACCTGTTGCACTTCGGTCGGCGTTGTGCCGATGCTTTCAAAAAATTTCGGTGCGTCGTCGACGGCTGCCGGATGGTGTGGCGGTTCGGTGGCGGGCGCCGAGGGAATCAATGGAGCGGCAATTTGCCCGCCGGCAATGCCAGGAACAATCGGTGGCTTTGTCGGACCCGAATTTGCGCCCGGTTCGTCGGGAACTTTATACGGGGGCGGCGATTCTTTGCACGCAGCGAAGCTGATGGTGAGCGCCAGCAAGGCGATCGGCAAATTCCGGATCATGGACGTTCCTGCACCGCCCTACTCAACAGGACAAGCCCGTTTTGGGCAGGTGACCCTCGGCGTGTCTTGTTGGGGTATATCGGATATCTATCAGCGCAAGATGGGAAGGCCTGCAGGTTTGTTGCCCGCACCTTCACCGAATACCAAAGTACCCCTCAACCAGGTCGCCTTGACCATACCGGTAAGCTCCATACCAATGTAGGGTGAAACATCGTGACGGTGGGCAATCATGCTCGGTTCGACACGAAACTTCGCCAGTGTATCAAATACGGTAAAGTCGGCATCTTTACCGGGGGCAATGCTGCCTTTATTTTGCAATCCCACAAACTTTGCCGGTGCCGCCGACAATGCATGGCTGACCTGTGCGAGATCAAGGCCGCGCGCCAAAGCGCCGGTGTAAAACACCGACAAACTGAATTGCAGGCCGGCGATGCCGCCCCATGCCTTCATAAAATCGCCCGTGCTTTTCTCTTTGAGTGCCGGCGTGCACGGAGAATGATCAGACACGGCAAAATCAATTACACCATCTTTGAGAGCCTGCCAAAGTTTCTCCCGGTTTTCTCGCTCGCGAATCGGCGGAGCACATTTGTACTCGGTATGGCCATCGGGTATTTCTTCTGAGCAATAGGTCAGGTAATGATGACAGGTTTCCACACTCACGGGCACACCGTTTTTTCTGACGCTTTGCAGCGTACCTAATGCATCACTGGATGACAGATGCACCACATGCAGGTGTGCATTGGTTTCGCCGGCGAGGCGGGCCATCAACTCGACGGCGTCGTTCTCCCAACGCCGCGGCCGCGAGGCCAAGTAGGTGGAATAGCGGCGGGCCTCACTGCCCCCTCCCGACCTCACCCCTAAGGGCGGTGGGGAGGGTGAGGTCTCCAGTTCCGCATGCATAAGGTAGGGCACTCCGCCTTTTTTCAAGATGGGGATTGCCCGCCGTATATCTTCTTCTGCGACATGTGGAAATTCATGGATGCCCGAATGGATTAGAAAACTTTTAAAGCCGAGAACTCCGGCATCGATCAGCGGTTCAAGCTCTGCCGTATTACCCGGAATGACGCCGCCGTAAAAACCGCAATCGACGTGCAGAAGCGAAGAGCATGCTTTAAGCTTGCTTTGTAGCGCCGCCACCGTTGTCGTCACCGGGTCACAGTTGAGTGGCATATCGACGAGCGTCGTAATGCCGCCTTTTGCTGCCGCAAGCGTTGCCGTCGAAAAACCTTCCCATTCGGTGCGGCCGGGTTCATTGATATGCACATGCGTATCGACAACGCCGGCCATCAGTGCGAGATCACCGTAGTCAATGATGCGGATGTCGGATGAGCCGATATCTGCCTCGAAAGGCAGTATCTCCCGAATTTTCTCTCCCTCGAGGACGACGGTCGCCGGTCGGGTTCCCTCAGGAAGGACGACGCGCTTACTCTTGAAGACAATCACCCGCGGGTGAGGGTTATTCAATTTTCGCTCCCTGATCGATCCAGCGGCCCAAAAGCGTGCGCTCTTCGGCCGTCATATTCGATTTGTTCCCAAAGGGCATTGAAGTCGTTTCCACCGCCCTTTGTTTGATTTTGGAGGCCATTGTTGCGATCTGTGTGGGCGTGTCGTATCTCACGCCGTTGGGGGCGATCTTGAAGATCTGGTCCGTTGGCTTTTCTGAGTGGCATCCCCGGCAATGTTTACCCATAATCGCATCGACTTCTGCGAAGGCCACGGGCGCGCCTGCAGCCTGTTTTTTCGGTGCCGTGAACCAGATCACTGCGATGAAGACGGCGGCACTGATGGCCCACAGGTAGGGGGCGGATTTCCCCTGGCCACGCATATTGAACCAGTGGCGTATTAAGGCCCCACCCATCGAGATCGCGCCTAAGATCGCCCAGTTGTATTCGTGCGAGAACGTCATCGGGTAATGATTCGAAATCATGATAAACAGCACCGGCAGCGTCAGGTAGTTGTTATGCAGCGAACGGTTCTTCGCCATCTCGGCCATTTTCTTTTCGGGTAAACGACCCTGCTCTTTCGCAATAACGAGTTCGCGCTGTGAGGGTATGATGACGAAGAAGACGTTCGCGACCATGATTGTGCCGAGCATCGCGCCGACATGCAGATAGGCCGCTCGGCCGCCGAAGGTGTGGCAGATATACCAGGTGGCACCCATAACGAGAGCAAAGAAAACAATCCCAAAACCCAGCTGGCTTTTGCCTAAGGGCGAGCGTTGCAGCAGATCGTAGACAAACCACCCTGCGAGTATGAATCCCACCCCGATGCCGATC
>JAEUSA010000158.1 GCA_016788945.1 Leptospiraceae bacterium | reverse complement strand
GATCGCCGAACCGGTAGCCGCCGATGGACCAGGGTTCGGCGATAATGCGTGTGTCGTAGCGCTGCAGCACCGGATCGTTGATAATCCACATCGATGCTGCCATGTTGCGCCTTGTGGAGTTCGTACTGCTGTAGGCTTCTGACCCCCATTCTTTCCAGTAGTTGTACGAGTTCCAGTTATTGGTGGCCTGCCCGTCTTTTTTTTCGAGCACTTCGCTGAGATCGAAACGGAAGCCATCGACGTGCATCTGTTCGACCCAATAGCGCAGGCTGTCGATCACCATGCGCCGAACGGGCGGGTGCCCGGTGCGCAGCATATTGCCGGTGCCGGTGTGGTCGTAGTAGAACTCTTTGTTGGGGCCGGTCAGCGCGTAGTAACTGTAGTTGTCGATGCCGCGGTACGAAAGAATCGTCGCGGTCTCTGCCGGGTCATAGCCCCAGAAGTTTGATGGGTCATTTGGGTTGGTGGGAGTGTTCCCTTCAATCAGAGGTACTTTCTCACGCCACAATCCCCCTTCGCCTGTATGGTTATAGACGACATCGATGATGACTTCGATATTGTATTTATGGAATTGTTCGACCATCTGGCGGAACTCGTTTACCTGCGAACCTTTTTCTGCGCGGTAGGCGTAAGCGAATTCGGGCGCGAAGAAATTGATAGTCCAGTATTTCCAGTAGCCGCCATCGTTGCCCGCTTCATGAACCGGTAAAAACTCTACGGCTGTGATTCCGAGATCGGCGAGATAAGGCGCGAGTTCGCCCGTACCGCGAAACGTTCCGGGAAAACGCGCGCGATAGTCATTTGCAAGACCAGGTATGCCGGGCAGTGCCGCGGCTGATATACCTTTGGGATGTACCTCGTAGAAGATAATCGAATTCTTTGCGCGACGGCTGCCCGTTGATTGTTTGCGGTCCCAGTACGCGTTTTCGTCGGCGCTCCAGCCATAGTTATTGTCGCGCAAGACCACACCCTTGGCCGCAGCTGCTGTTGTGTCGACGTGGCGGTAAGGTCCCGACGCTGCCATACCCTTAGACCAATCGTGTTTGCGGTGCACTGCTTTGGCATAGGGGTCGAGCAGAAGTTTGTTCGGGTTAAAGCGGTTTCCCTGATTGTCGAAATCCGATTTGAAACCATAGAGCGTACCGGGGTACCAAGAGGGATGATAATCGAAATTGGGGCCCCAGGCACGGTAGCCATAATAGGTGCCATGGCCCACGCCACTGATGAATACGCACCAGACGTTGCCGAAGCGCGACATCTGGAACTCCTGCACAGGATACTTGCTTTCGGGGTCGTCAAAAATCAACAGATGCACGCGCGTTGCGCGTTCAGAATAAAGCGTGAAGTTGACGCCGCCATCGACAATCTTCGGCCCCATGACCTCGAGATTCTTGATCATGGTGGTGTTATACGAGGGCGCGTGCGGCTCGGCATCGTACATACGGAAAAAGTCTGATTTTGGCCCGGCGCAGGTGAAGGATAAGGTTATGGAAATCCATAGCATAGCTATGGATTTCCGGTGCCGGATGTCTCTCTTTGCTTGCGTTGCAGTTTGCTCCATATAGTACCTCATTGCTTCACCAGCACGACCGCGCTATAACACGGCACCGACCAACTACTCGTCGTCGCGCCCCACGCGCTGATCTGGTTTGACCCTGTGCCGTTGGCGTAGCGCAGCACCGCGCTTGACTGATCGGAGCAATTCGTGTTGTCGTTACCACCGTTGACCGCGGCGATAGCACGCCACGATGCAGCGCCGGTTTCAACGACGAAATTCTGCGAAGCACCGGTCATGTTCGCCAGAATGCGGAATTCTGACTTCGTATTGATCAGCCCGGCATCTGCGCCGGCAAAACCCGAGCAGGCCGCACCTTTGGTGAAGAGAGAAATGGTCTGGTTGGGTGTCGTGGTATCGAAGTTCGAATTGCTGTTGGTCGGATCAGAACCGTAACGCAGAGCGGGGCAGGCTTTGCGCAGCTTCACCAGCGTCGCAGCGAAAGCCAGCATATCTGCATTGGTGGTGGCAAGTTGCCAGTCGAGATTGTTACTGATCTTGCTCTGGTCTTGTTTCTGCCGGTTACGCATGAACTCCTGCCCTTCAAAAAGCATTGGTATGCCATGAGCCGTTAGCAGTAGTACAGCGCCGATGGCTGATTTGGATTTCGAATCGAGCACCGCGCGCGCGACCGTTTCTTCGTCATGGCTCTCGATATAGTTCAGCGTATCGACGGGATTATTCGATATGCCCTGCCAAATGCCGTCGTCGCGGCTCTTGCTGAAGTAGATGGCCGTTTTGCTGCGGCTCGTGTATTGCGCATCGGTGTCGCCCTGAATGAATTTTTTGAGTGATTCGCGAAAATAATCGTTCCACTGCGAAAAGCCGCGGTAGTCGCTGCCGCGTTGCCCCGCAAAATTGGGGGATGTCCAGTTGCTCTGGATCATAAAACCATGTCGCTGCGCTCCGAGCCAGTTTTCCCCGGTCATAAAATTCGGCAGCTTAATCACGTTGTTGAAGTTGTCGCGCGTATTGCCATCGGCGCTGTAGCTTTCTGCCGCGGCACTGCGCAGAAATTCTGAGTCCATGACGAGGCTCGTCTCGGTGGCTGACGGTGGTGTGGTGGTTGTCCACGCACCGGGTACTGTAGCATCGTTGATCATATTCTGTATGTCGCGCAGAGCGCCTTCGCTCGTGCCGACTGCGAGATCGAAGCGAAAACCGTCGATGTGGTAATGTTTCACCCAATATTTGATATTATCGAGGATATATTTGTAAGCAAACGGCCGTTGGTTGCGATCGTCGAATATCTGGTTACCCGTGCCGATGTTGACCCAGTTGAGTCCGTTAGTGCGAAAGTAGTAGCGACCGAATGGTTCGGCTTGGTAGAGATAGTTATACGCATTCGAGGTGTGGTTGAGCACAACGTCCAAAATGACCGCGATTCCCTGCGCATGGAGTTTTTTGATCAGGCGTTTGAGTTCGAGTGTCTGGTAGCCGGCGCGCGCATCGACGTAACTGCAGGCGTCGTTGGCACTCGAGCGGCTGCAATACGATGAGTAAGAAGATTCCGGTGCAAAGAACAGTGCCGGCAAATATCCCCAGCTATAGGTTT
>JAEUSA010000154.1 GCA_016788945.1 Leptospiraceae bacterium | reverse complement strand
TGCCAGCATTACCCACAGCACATCGAGCGCCGGCGTACGCGCCCGTTTCATTGGGTACGCTGACTGCGTTTCGCTTTTTTTCGCTGCGCAGACGTCGGCCGCAAAACACAATTCGCAGCGCGGATTTTTTTTGCAGATGGTTTGACCCCACTGCATGAGCGCTTCATTGATATCTCCCGGCGGCAGTCTGCTATTGAAGAAAATTTTTGCAGCGTCTTCGGCTGCCTGCCTGAAAGCTGGTGTGCCCGGCGCGTGCGCGATCGCGAAAAGTCGTGAGAGCACCCGTGCGTGGTTGGCATCGAGTGCGAGAATTTTTTCGTCGTTATGTATCGAAGCGACAATTGCCGCGGTGTAGTGACCGATACCGGGAATTCGTACCAGTTCGGCGTAAGAAACGGGCATGCTCCCCTTGTGGTTGGCCAGAACGTAGAGAGCCGCGCGGAACATGTTGCGTGCGCGCGAATAATATCCCATACCGCGAAATGCCGCAAGCACGTCGCTCTCGGGACCGCGTGCGAGCGTTTTGACGTCAGGAAAACGCTGCAGAAATGCCTTCAGTTTTTCACGTCCGGCATTGATCTGCGTCTGTTGCAGAAAAATTTCGGTAATCCAGGTGCGGTACGCATTGCGGCCGGCGCGGAATTCATAACGGTGCTTTTCGCCCGCATACCACCGGCCGAGTGCTGCAGGTAGCGCTTTGAGGTCAGGTTTTTTCGCGGGCAAAGACGATTTCTCCGTCGATCAGGGTCAGCGTAACCATTTCAGGGTGGTGACGGTAGACGACGCGCGCGAGCCGTTCTTTCAGTGATGCATAGTGGTTGCGCTCTTCGTCACTCAGGGTTTCACAGCGGCTGTCGTCGACGACGGCGATGTCAGCGCGTTTGCCGATGGCAAAACAACCGATATCGTCGCGCTGTATCGCACGCGCGTTGCCTATGGTGGCTTGTGAGAGTGCAGTTTCTATGTCGACGACACAATCTTCATCGTCGAAAAATGCCCGCAATTTTGCCATCTCCGTCATTTGCCGCGCTTCGTGCAGCATCGACAGCGAATAACCCGCCGCGACGTCGGTACCGAGGCCAAGCCTCAGATGTTCTTTTTGCCAGCGGGAGTAGGGCATAATGCCGCTACCCAGAAAATTGTTGGAAACCGGGCAGTGCACGATAACCGATCGGCGATCCCTTATCAGCAGGCGCTCGTCGTCAGACAGGTGAATGCCGTGCCCTAAGAGCGATCGTTCGTGCAGGCAGCCATAATGGTCATAAACAGCGGCATAAGATTTCGCCTCGGGGAAGAGGCGCAGGGTTTCGGTAATTTCGTGCTGGTTTTCACTGATGTGTGTCTGCAATAAAGTCTGATGCGCCCGGCTGACTTCGCCGCAGAGTGACAGCAGTTCGGCGCTGCAACTGATGGCAAAGCGCGGGGTCACGACAAATTGTGAGCGGGCCTTGTTGTGGTATTTGCCGATAAGCGATGCCATGTCTTTTTCGGCGCGGCGGGCATCGGTCAGTAACTCTGGCGGCACATTGCGATCCATGAGTGTCAGACCGAGGTAAGCACGAATTCCCGCGCGCGCGGCTTCTTCAAACGCGATTTCAGCGGCGCTCAGATGATTGGTAAGGTAGGCGACAACCGTTGTCGTCCCCTGCGACAGGCAGCTTTCGAAAAAATTCAGGCTCTGCAGTTCGGCCACCGCATCGTCGGCGAAGCGTGCCTCCTGCGGAAAGGTATAGTTAGTCAGCCAGGGCAGCAGCGCTGCTGCCCCCTGCGCGGCGAATTCATACTGCGGCAAGTGCGTGTGCAGATCAATGAGGCCCGGTAGGGCGATCATATTCTCGCGCAACAGAATTTCATGGCCTGCCATTTGATCAGCCGTGGGCATTGACGGCGAGAAATAGGTGATGAGGCCCTGCTCATTCCATAGCAGACAGGCTTTATCAAAAAATTCAAGCCGGCCATTATCGGTAGGATTAACCACCGCGGAAATTAATCCGCCTTTTTTACCTATTTTGCTTCTCATTCA
>JAEUSA010000135.1 GCA_016788945.1 Leptospiraceae bacterium | reverse complement strand
ACCCAAATAAATCGCCCTGGCTCTTCTCTCCTTGCTTTTTAGTTCCGCGCGCATCGCTCTTGACGCTGCCCGTCGTCGGCATGATCACACCCGATTTTTTCTCGAGATCTTTGAGAATCAGCGCCGCGCGTTCGGTCACGGTTTTCGGCATGCCCGCCATTTCAGCGACGTGAATGCCAAAAGATTTTTCGGCAACGCCCTCGACGATCTTGCGCATGAAAACCACGTGGCCGTCTTTTTCGAGCACCGAAACCGTTAGGCCCTGAATGCCGCGCTCTTTCGAGATGAGGTGTGCCAGTTCTGAATAGTGCGTGGCAAAGAGGGTTTTGGGACGGCCTTTGCTTTCATCGTTTAGAGACTCAATCATTGCCTGTGCAATAGAGATACCGTCATAGGTGGATGTCCCTCTGCCCACTTCGTCTAACAGAATCAGCGAGTCTGCGGTATAGTTACGGAAGATGCGCGCGCATTCGGCCATTTCGACGAAGAACGTACTTTCACCGTGCGACAGGCGGTCGTGCGCACCGATGCGCGTGAAGATACGGTCGACTATGGGCAGCGTTGCCGAACTTGCCGCGACGAAAGCTCCGACCTGTGCCATGATCTGCATGATGCCGATCTGGCGAATGTATGTGCTCTTGCCGGCCATGTTTGGCCCAGTGATAATTGCGAGATGGGGGCCAAAGGCATCGCTGGACGTACTGCCATTGCTCAGGAACACATCATTGGGAATAAACATCTCGCTGCGAAAATAGGCTTCGATCACGGGATGCCGCAACGCTTCGGCCTCAAGAATCTTGCCGGTATGCATGGTGGGTCGCACATGGCGTTGCGTGACTGCGGTGTGCGCAAAGGCTAAGAGTACATCGAGACGCGCGAGGCGTTCGGCCCAAAGCTGCAAAACATCGGCTGCGGCGAGAATCTGTGCGCGCATGCCTTCAAACACGCCTTTCTGAATGCGTAGCACCTCTTCTTCAGCTGAAAGAATTTTATTCTCGAGTTCTTTGAGTTCGGCGGTCGTGTAGCGCTCGCCATTGGTGAGGGTCTGCCGGCGCTGGTAGCCATCGGGTGCTTTTGCCGCCTGTCCCTTCGATATCTCGATGAAATAGCCGAGCACGTTGTTGTGCTTCACCCTGAGCGTGGTGATGCCGTGTTCGGCCTTCTGCTTCTCTTCATAATCGGTCAGGTGCTTGACCGCATTCTGGCTGAGCCCGATGAATTCATCAAGGAGCGGCATATAACCCGGTTTCACAAAGCGCCGGCTATCCAAAAGCGGCGGCAGATTCTCTTCGAGCAGAACATCCGCCAGTAGCGCCGCAAGTTCGTGCGGAAACTCTGACAAATCTTGCCAGCCGCTATCGACGAGCGCCTGCATGCGGTTGTCGGCGATGATTTTTTGCAGGCGCACGATCGCCGCGAGTGTGTCGCGCACCTGACCAAGATGCCGCACCGTCGGGTTGTTATTGAGTCCCGTGAGCACGCGTTCGAGATCGGCGACGCGGCCGAGTTCTGCAGTGATGAGCTGCCTGTAGGCGGCGTGCCTGGCGAGCGTTTCTACTGCATCGTGCCGGCGCGTGATCTCACCAAGTTCGGCTGCCGGGCGCGCGAGCCAGCCGGCTAAGAGGCGCGACCCGGCGGAACTATGGCAGTGCGCAAAGAGGCCCATGAGGCTTGGGTTGAGTCTACCGTCGGCGCTCTGCAGAATTTCGAGCGTGCGCAACGTCGCCTCGTCGAGAATCAAGGTCTTGCGGCGGTATTCGCGCTGCGGCGAAGACCAGTTGAGCTTCAGGAGCGGAGAAATCTCCCTAAGGTAGGCAAGTGCGAGTGTCAGCGCGCGCCTCTCGTCGGCGTCAAGTTCCCAGACGCCCAAGTTGCGACTCTGCAGAGCGTCCTTGAGCACCCGCTCTTGGAATGCGGCATCACCGATGGGATAACGGCGGGTCTGAACGTTACCTTCAAAACCGAGGTCGATTGCATCGGCATCTGAAATTACCCATTCGCGCACGCTGAACGCGGTCGCGGCTTCGCCGAGTGTTTCGGCGGCTTTACGTTCAAACCATATCTGCCCGGTGGCGACCTCGATGATCGCGAGTTGGATAAAGTCCCCGGTAACAGGATGTTGCGAGGGCTCGCCGCCGCCATGCCTGCCCTGAGCGATTTCGAAGGGGACGGCGTCTTTGCGGCGAGCTACGCGACTCAGCCCGCACAGCCGGCGCGACTCTTTGCCATCGATGAGCGATTCTTCAAACAGCGAGCCGGGTGTGAGAATGCGCGTCACGCCGCGCTTCACGATGCGCCCCTGCGCTTCGGCGGGGTCTTCGAGCTGGTCGCAGATCGCGATGCGCCGACCTTGTTCCAAGATCGGGTGCACATACTGGCTCATCGAATGGTGCGGTACACCGCACATTGGTACCTTGTCTTGCCGGCGCGTGAGCGCAATGTCGAGCACGCGCGAGGCATAGACTGCGTCTTCGAGAAACATCTCGTAGAAGTCGCCCATGCGAAAAAAAAGAATGTCGTCGGGGTATTGTTTTTTGATCTCAAGATACTGCCGCATCATGGGAGTATCAAGATTCTTTTGGTCGACCTCGCTTCTCTCTGTCATTGCTGCTGTTCCTGCAGCATCTGTGCAGCCCGTTTGGCGTTCTGGATAAAGGCGCGCACTTTCGCGGCATCTTTGACACCCGGCGATGCTTCGGTGCCGCTTGCGACATCGACACCGGGAGGATTAACTTTGGCGACGATGCCTGCCACGTTATCAGGGTTGAGCCCACCCGCGTAGAGGTATGGGCGCGTAATGCCGGCGATATTTTCCGCGTTGAACGTTTTTCCTGTTCCGCCGGCGAGCCTCACCCCGTTACCCTCACCCCGCGGCCCCCTTGGGGATGAAGGTGTGGGGGTACGGTGTGAATCGAAGAGCACGAGTGGGTGATTCTCCCAGCGTACAAGCCCTGCAGCCGAAACTTTTTCCGCAGCAGAGATCGAAGGCATGATACGATTGGTAGGCGCGAGTTTCAGCAGTTGGTCAACCTGCGGGTGGTCGGCCATGATCTGCAGTGCGGTTGTCGAACTCGCGAGGGCAGTGAACGTCTCGCGTATGTAATCTGCATTATCATAACCGAAAACGAGATAGATGCGCTGACTCAGCCCGAGGGCAAGAATTGCCTGCGCGTTTTCAAATGTTGCCCGGCGCGGGCTCGATTCGGCGAGCACGATGCCCAAAAAATCTGCGCCCGCGTCGGCCGCGAGTCGAGCATCTTTGACAGAGGTTAATCCGCAGATTTTGACGAGCATCAATGCACCGCCGGCGACTTTAATTTCCATTCGAGCATATCGAGACCGAGCGGGTAGACGTTGACATTGGTGAAGCGTTTGCTCACCGCGATGAGCGCATAACTCGTGTAGAGAAAAGTGTACGGCTGGTCGTTATAGACGCGCTCATGAAATTTATGGTAGATGGCATTGCGCGCCGTGTCGTCAAAGGTGAGTCGCGCCTGTTCGATCAGCGCATCGCTCTCCGCGTCGCCAAAACCCGTGAAGTTGTGGCCCTTCTGGCGTTGCGATGTATGCCACAGCTGAAACGGATCAGATTCAATGCCCGACGACCAGCCGAGCATGACGGCCTGAAAATCGCGCTCGTTGACTTTGGTGAGCATGGTCTGAAATTCGAGTTTGCGTAAGTTTAGTGTGACACCCACGCGTGCAAAATCTTCTTTGATGATTGAAACAAACTGGTCGGCGAAACCGCCACCGGCAGATATCATCAGTTCAATTTCGAGTGGCTTACCATTTTTAGCCATGCGGCCGTTGCTGTCGGGGGCATAACCCGCAGCGCGCAGAAGTTCGAGCGCTTTCTGCGGATTGTAGTCGAGTGCCTTCAGGCTCTTGTTGTATTGCAGGCTTTGCGGCAGAAAAGGACCGGTCGTGACCTCAGCCAGACCTTCTAAAATCGTTCTCTTCACACGTTCGAGGTCCATCAGGTGTGCCATGGCAAGCCGCGTGCGGCGATCGTTGAATGGTTCGCGGCGCATGTTGTAACCGATGTAGCGGTAGCTGGTCGCGAGGTATTTGATTTTCTCAAATTCGCGCAGAAATTTTTCCGAAGCGGTTTGCCGTGTCCACTGCAGCGGCCGCAGGTTGTAGCTGTCGACATCCCCTTTTTTGAGTGCCTGCAGCGCCACGGCGTCGTTCTTGATAATCGTGAATTCGAGTTTGCGGATTTCGGGTTTTTCACCCCAGTATTTCTCAAAGCGCGACAAGGTCACGCGTTGTCCGGTTTTCCATTCGTTGAACACATAAGGCCCGCTGCCCACCGGACCGCGCAGGTTACGCTCGTCTTTCATGAAATCGCCCTGCGAGTAGATGTGTTTCGGTATGATCTCAAAGCCGCCGAGGTGCTCGAGCGCCATTGCATAAGGCTTTTTCATGCGAAAAACTACGGTATAGGCGTCGGGGGCGCTGATGGATTTTACATCTTTATAGTATACTTTCTTGTGTGCGTTGGGGATCTTATCGCTCATCATCATCTCATAGCTAAAGAGGATGTCTGCTGCGGTAAGGGGTTTCATGTCGTGAAAAACAATCTGGCGGCGTAAGTTAAACGTGTATGTCAGATGGTCAGCGCTGATTGTCCATTTTTCAGCGATCATCGGTTTCATCTTCAGTGTCTTGCGATCGCGTTCAATCAAGCTTTCGAAGATGCGGCTGCAGATAATATTCGAGTAGGCATCTTCTGAAATGACTGGGTTGAGCAGAATCGGGTCTTGCGGCATGTGAAAGCGAATCGTATCGGGTTCGATGTCATAGCTATGCTTGTGGCAAGCCACAAGCATAGTTATGACTAATAGCAAGCGGCAGTTTCTCATGAATTCTTATATTTGGGACGTCTTTTGTCGCGCACGGCAGAAAGACCTTCAACGAAACTTTCTGCACCCACAAAATGGCCGAGTGTTTCGAGGCCATCCCGGTTTTTGAGAGCCGCGATATTGTCTGCGCGCAGAATCTGTTTTACGCTGGCGACCGAAGCGAGCGGCAGATCGAAAACACGTTTGAGATATTTTTCGGCTTCTCTGAGCGTCGTGCCGTTATCGAAGACTTCATCGACGAGCCCGAGACGCTGAGCGTCGGTCGATTTGAGAGCGCTGCCGAGCATCGCAATTTCGCGCAAGGGACCCTTGCCCGTCGCCGATTCAATCAGGTTGATGATCGCTTTCGGAATGGTTAATCCGACCGCGACTTCAGAAAACGAAATGCGGCTGCGCTCGCGGCTCATGAAGCGCCAGTCAGACAGTATGGCAATCACCGCCCCGCCCGCCATCGCGTGGCCTTCGATCGCCGAGATGTGCGGTTTGGGAAAAGCGTAAACATCGAGCACCATCTTGAGCAGCACTTCGAAAACTTCGATGCGCCCTTTCACATCGCGCGACAGCATCATCGCCGGGTCGAGGCCGTTCGAGAAATAACCGTCGACACCCGAATGGACAATCACCCCCCACACTTCGGGGTTTTTGGCCAGTTCGGTGTGCACCGCAGTGAACTGCTGCATAAAGGGAATATCCATGAGGTTCATCGGCGCGCGGTTCAGCGTTACGTAGCCAATATGGTTTTCAACGCGGGTGTTTATCATGTTCTACCTCTTACGCACATTGCGCACACGAGGTAGAACGAACATGCGGACAAGGAAAAGTTGAACACCGGTAAACAAGCGTTGACGGGTAAGCTGCGTCGCTGTTCACTGCAGATGCCGTGCTTATCGTTCAGGTTTTTCTGCTGCGTCGTTTCCGGCACATCTGCGTTCTGTTTACAGTGCTGTTGCTCACTGCGCCACCGGCATTTTCTGATCTCGGCAACCGCAATGCCATGCCGATCGGCGACCGCTCCGCGTTTATGGCGAATACCGGTGTCGCCGACGGCAGCAGTTCGATGGCGGTATTGCTGAACCCCGGCACGCTGGGTTTTGTCGACAACAGCAAAATTTCCCTCAGTGGTAATCTGTATTTCAACTTTGACGTGAAGTATTCGCCGTTTCTGCGCTTCAATAACGACAGTGCGGATATCAATGTGAACGGCTTTAATTCAGTACCCAATTCGGCGGTATCGATATACAAATGGGGTGAAAATACTCTCGCATTCTCTGTTCTCGTGCCCGATTTTCAGGAAATCAGTACACTGCAAAAGGTGCGGATGACTAACTATGACGGTGTGGTGCAATACAATGGGAAAACGCAGGATCTCTGGGTGGGGGCGACCTTCTCGCGCAAATGGCGCGAAAAATATGGCATCGGTCTTTCTCTGTTCGGTACACGCTATTCGACACAGAGCGCGGCGGATATTTCGGCGAGCGTGGTATTGGGTAATCTGCCCGTCGCGATCAACATTATGGAAAACCGGCAAGGTGCAGCGATTTCACTCGAGTCGGTGATCGGTATATTTTTCCGCCCGACCGAAAGATTGGCTACGGGGCTGAAATTTGCACCACCGGGAATTCGCGTCAGCGGTTCGGGGAGTTTTTATTCGGTGAACCGTAACGTGGTAAATGGTGTCGTGAGCACGACAATTGACGATCGCCAGAATCTCGATTTTTATCACTACCGGCCGGCCGATGGATCGCTCGGCGGCGAATTCCGTTTCAGCGACGAGCTGCGCTGGTATCTCGATGCGAGTCTGCAATTCCCATTGCAGTTTCAGGCCATGCCGGCAGCGAGCGATCCGAAAAACGTGCAGTTGCAATATACCCCACGCCTTTCGACCGGCCTTGATATCCACGTGTACAAATTTTTCAGCGTGATGACCGGCCTCGCCTGGATACCCTCGGCCACGGCACCGTTGGAGCCCAAGTTTCGCGGCAACTCGCGTGCGGCGAACTATCTCACGACATTAGGCATTATTTATTCAGACCGGCACGTCAGAACCGGCCTGGGCGCTTTTGTCCTCTACGCTGACGGGGTGCAGCAAATCGATGAAAAAGAGGGTAATATAGGCGCAATTCGGGCCATTGGCACCGGCGCGCTATTATCCTCAAGCTATGAGTTTTGAGCATATTCGCTTGCCGGCCGCGCCGCGGCGGTGATCGAATGCGGCGCAAAATGGGCTTGTGCTCAATTAGCATATGCCATTTGGTAAATTGATTTGCACCGCATCAAGGCCTCAAAAACCGATCTTAAATGCATTGCGGCATCGGGGGCATAGCCACCCAATACCGGAAAAATCTGAGGGCAAATGAAGCCAGACACCACA
>JAEUSA010000085.1 GCA_016788945.1 Leptospiraceae bacterium | reverse complement strand
CTGTCGGCGCATTAACCCCGACGAACGCGTTATTTCCCCTTTTTACCGTGGTTGTTGTCTTTGGCGGGCGTGCCCTTCTGCGCGGCTTTGGCCATCGCGGAGAGCCTCTCGCTCACCGCGTAGTACGCGCTGCCACGCGCGTATTTTCCTTCTTTATTGAGTTCGCCTGCGGAAACCCCGGTCAGCAACTCAAGCGCTTCATCGACGGTCGTGACCGAATAGACGTGGAACTTGCCGGCCGTGCATGCGGCGACGACATCGTGGCGCAGCATCAGGTGCTTGACGTTCGCTTCGGGAATAATCACACCGTGCGAACCATCGAGACCGCGTGCCTGGCAGAGATCGAAGAAACCTTCAATCTTCTCATTCACACCGCCGATCGCTTGCACACGCCCGTGCTGGTTGACCGAACCCGTCACCGACAAATTCTGCCTAATAGGCAGAACGGCAAGGCCCGACAGCAACGCACACAGCTCTGCCAAAGAGGCGGAATCCCCTTCGACCGGACCATATGACTGCTCAAAGACCAGACTCGCACCGATTGCCAGCGGTCGATCGCGACCGAACTTCCACGCGAGAAACGAGGATAGAATCATTACGCCTTTTGAGTGAATCTTGCCGCCAAGTTCTGATTCGCGCTCGATGTCGATGATGTTGCCTTTGCCGAGCCACACATTGGCAGTGATGCGCAGCGGATGCGCAAACGCATATTCGGCGACCTGCATCACGGCGAGGCCGTTGACCTGACCGACTTCGTTGCCGTCGGTCGCAATCATCAGCGTGCCGCGCACGACTTCGCGCTCGAGTTCAAGCCGCACGCGGTCTGCGCGGCGAATCTGGCGCTGCAGCGCCTCGCCGATATGTTCGGCACCGACGGTATCTTTGCCCTCGCCTGCCGCAAGATGATCGGCTTCGCTCATCAGGTCGACCATCATATGCGCGTTCACCGACAGCTTTTCGGCGTCGCCGCTCAGCCGTGCACTGTGTTCGATGAGCTGGGCGACCGCCTCGCGCGCAAAAGGCTTCAGCTTGTGCTCGCTCGCGAGGTGTGCTATGTATCCCGCATAATGCCGCGCCGAAGCATCATCACGCAGTACATCGCCGTCAAAATCGGCGACGACACGGAACAGGTCTCTGAATTCGGGGTCATATTCGAGCAGCAGATAATAGATGCGCCGGTCGCCGCTGAGTACCACCTTGACGTCGAGCGGTATCGGATCAGGTTCGAGGGAGACGGTACTCGTGAGCCCGCCCAACTGCAGCGGCGATTCGATCTTGAGACTACCCGCTTTGAGCGCCCGCTTGAGACCATCATAGGCAAAAGGCTGCGTGAGTAATTTCTCAGCGTCGACGATGAGAAATCCGCCATTCGCGCGATGCAGTGCACCGGGTTTAATCAACGTAAAGTTGGTCATCAGCACGCCGTAATAGGCGACCTGGTCTGAACGCCCGAGCAAATTCTGGTAGTTGGGACTGTCTTCGTAAACGACGGGGGCTTCGCTGAGACCCGTCTGGTCGACGATCACATTGACGGCGAAACGCTGCAGCGGAGCATTCATAGTCGATGCACCTTCGCTCTGCTCATCTTCACCGCGGTGCCGGCCCGCGAGCCCCTCGCCGACTTTGACGACTTCGGCAAACACCTGATCGAGAAACGCGCCGACCGCGGGAATGTCGCGGTAACCCTCGCGTATTTCGTCAATCATGTGCCCGACAGCTTCGCGTACCGTTTCGGCGTTTGCTTCGCGCAGACGCGCTTGCAGATCGCGGCGCCATTTGGGAAACTGCCGGCTGAGTATGGCAAATTTTTCTGTGAACTCTTCTGTTTTCTGACCGATCTTTTCTTTTTCTTCGTCTGACAGTTTAGCAAATTCTTCGGGGGAAATCACGTCATTGCCGCGAATGGGAACAAAGACAAAACCCTGCGACCCCTGCACAAGGGCCAGCCCGTTCTTTGCCGCCTCGTCGCCAAGTTCTTGCAGCGAACCTTCGTGCATTTTTTTGAATTCGTTTTGAATATTTTCGAGGCCGTTGCGGTATTCGTCAGATTCGAACGCGCCCGAGATTACCCCAGGCAACTCGCTGACGAATTGGTCCATGTCATTCTTGAGCTGGCGCCCGCGGCCCGGCGGCAACGCCAGCGCGTACGGCTTACCCGGGTTTTCGAAATTGTTGATATAACACCAGTCTTGCGGTACCGCACGACCCGCAGCTTTGCGCGACAGTATCTTTTGTACCGACTTGCGGCGGTTATCACCGGTGTCGCTCATCGCATAGATATTGTAACCCGGCTTGTTGATCGCAGTACCGTAATCGAGCGCCTCTTCGGCGCGTGACTGGCCGAGACTTTCCTGTAGTTCGCGAATTTCGGCGGTGGTGGTAAAAAAATCGAGCAGTTTCAGATCGCAACGCCAACGCAACTTATCGGACGACAACGGATTTAACGGCATAGCGGTATCATGCTCCTCGGGTAAAACATTCGTTCTTGTGCCGGAGCACATAAGCGCCGCAGGCGGCAATGCATTATTTGCTGCCGCGGGACACGACCGGCCAATTCGGCATTGACGCAGCAATGCCGGTTCTTCAGGTTTGAGGGCGCCGTGCGTTTTTCTGCCCTGACACCCAAAGCCGGTACCGATTTTTGGCTGCTATCGGCAGGCATCGTCTCGCTGCGCGCGGCAGATCTGGCGATTACCTATGCGGTCTCACCTGACTTGCGCTGGGAGATAAATCCACTCGTATCGGTTGCAGGCCTCGGCTGGCTCGCGCTGTTGACGAGTAATATTGCCGGGGTTACGCTGATTTTGGTTCTGCTCTATTTTTCGCAGGCGAACACCACCGAGCTCTACCCCGCCGAACCGGGCTATTCGGTAAAAGAATTCGTCTCGCACTACCTGTTCGGCGAACGGCATGCATTCCGCAAAATCTACTATGTGGTGCCGAAAAACCGTCGCGCGATTATCGAATACTGCGGTTATGTATTCGCGCGCGTGGTTATGGTGTGGAGTTTTATCGTCGTGCTGAACAACGCGCTCGTGTGGTATTCACCCGGTTTTCGCCACGCGATGGCCGACTTGCGCTTATGGCTCGCAGTCTATGGCCTGTTGATTTGTCTGACCATTGCCTATTCGCTGCGCTTCTTCACGACACTCTACCGCAAGTATGTCGCAGCGCATGCGTAAGCGCAGCTTATGCATAAGGTCGCGCGGCTCTGACCTGAACCACTTCACGCGTCGCCGGGGCCAGTGCAGTGAGAGATCCGCCGTAGACGCAGCCGGTATCAATGCCCGTTGATTTTTTACCCTGAATGATCTCATGCTGCCGCTCACGCCCATAGAGATAACGCGCGGGTGTGTGGCCAAAGATGACGTGCTGATGCGGCCAGCGGGCTTCGCTGTTGATCCACCTCATGCGGATGTATAACAGATCGTTGGCCTCTTGCCTTACCATGAGTGGTACTTCAACGTCGACCCCCGCATGCACCGCAATAAAATCTTTCTCTTCAAAATAGAGCGGCAGACTTTCGATGAATTCGCGGTGGCTGGCGGGTAAATCTTCGTAGACCGCATCGGGCCCGAGGCCATACGATGCGAGCGTCTGCGGCCCGCCGTTGACACTTCTCAACCAGACCTGAGTATCGGGGTCGTCTTGTTTGTGAAAATAATCGAGCAGCATCTGCTCGTGGTTGCCGCGCAAAAAAATGCTGCGCCGCTTCTCGTGCATCAATCTCTCGATTACCCCCTTCGAATCGGGGCCGCGGTCGATGTAGTCGCCGAGAAAAATCAACCGGGCATTTGAGGGCAGTTTCGCCAACAGCCCCTCCAGTTCGCTGAGGCAGCCGTGAATGTCGCCAATGAGGTAAGTCGGATTGTCAGCGGTCATGGTTTGGCATACCGATATCACATTTATCGAACCGAAATGGCTTTACAAGCGTCATATAGGCAATAAGGGAGATCTACCATGCGCCAAAACTTAATGCAATTTATCATGATCTTGGCTGTCGCCTTCTGTGCAACCTCAAACTACGCGGGTGTCACGGCGAAGCGGTCTGCAGACGCTGCGGGCGATATGTACATGCCGCCGCACGACCCCAAAAAGAAAAAGGCCGGCGAAGAATGCAAAGCTGCGAGTGAGTGCCAGTCACACCACGAATGCGTGAAAATCGATAAAAAGCGGGTGTGTCAAGCGCCTGAGCCTGTCAACATTCCCAACACCTGAAATTCCGCGGAGCCCCAAATGAAAAACTTCATGGTAAAAACCTTTATCGCTACAATCATCTGCCTGAGTACCGGCGGTGCATTTGCCAAGCCCCCCAGCCCCACGCCGAAGCGCGACGAGCCGATAGAAACCGAATCTACCAGAAAGAAGAAACAGCCGGGTGAAGAGTGCCAGAACTCCGATGAATGCCGTCACCACCACCGCTGTAAGCAGATCGGCGAGATAAAGGTCTGCGTCGCCCCCGAACCGCACGAGATTCCGAAGACTTAGCAGTTTCCGGAAACTGTTAGATAACAAATAATACTTTTCTGCGACAAACCGCAGGAAAATTGTATCCATGCGCCTATCGACTCTACTTGCGTTTCTGCTGGGCTTTGCCTTTCCCCTCAGCGCCCGGCACTATTACGTGCTTGGCGGTTTTAAAATCGGCCAGAAGCTGAGCGATGTCAAAGTGGGTTTTCCAAAAATGAAAAAGCTGCACCAATACCCCGATGGTGTTGAAGTGTTCGGATTTATGAACGGCGAGGTGCAGGTTTTACTGGAAACACACCCTCGCCTGCCTGATCTTGTTTGGTCCATTCAAATTTCGGGCACTGCCAACCCGACGCACTATGGCCTCGAGAATACCAATCTCGGACTGCCGATCAGCGAGTTAATCCGCCGCTTCGGCAAACCTTTGGAAACAAAAGAAGGTTTTCATGAAATTCTCAAAAAGCCATTTAAGGCATATCACTATTATAGTGCCGATAACAATTTCAGCTTTGAGGCGATCGATGACAAAGTAAATAGTATCAAGATAATGCTCAGTGCCGAACCCCAAGCAGATTTGCCAGATTGGAGTGCATTTCTAACGGCAGTGCGCGAAAAGAATTATTACCGCATTGCCGAAATGACTGACCCGGACTGCATTCTAGAGCTCAATGGCAAAAAAGCCCCCATTCAGGGTGCGCTGGTCGAGGTTTTGCAGAAAAACCCGATCTACATAAAGCTTCTGTTCGACAACAAAACCGGTCTCGCAAGCCTAAAAGACAGTGATCTCAAAAATGGTGTCATGCGCATGTTTGAGAGCGGCCGCTCCGGTATGGTTGTTTTTGCCCACGGAAATGTGAAAAAAGAAATCGTGTTCATACGCGGCCTGACAGGCTTTGGACTTTGGGAATTGAACGCGTTGCGGGCCGGGCAGGAGTAGTAGATAGATTAAATGAAACCCTTTGGCAAAAAGATCACGCTTTTTCTCATTGATGGTGAACCGAATGGCCGTGTAGCGGCTGAAATATCGAACTGGACGGGCAAGGCTTACAAGATTCCCCGCACACTACTCAAGACTTCGAGCGATCGCGAGGATCTTGATTCGACAGGCATCTATCTGCTTTTTGGCAAAGACCCAGAAAACCCCAACAAGGACCTGGTCTATATCGGCGAAGCCGAAGCGCTTTATGGCCGACTGTTGCAGCATCTAAAGGGTAAGGAATTCTGGATTGAATGTATCTGCGTACTCAGCAAAGATGGTAACCTCAACAAGGCGCATGCAAAATACCTCGAGGGGCGCATCTATGAAGAGGCGAAGGCCTATGGACGCTTCGAGATTGATAACTCTACGAACCCGGCAAAAGCCGCGCTTTCCGAGGCAGATCAGGCCGAAATGGAAGAGTTTCTGGAACATACAAAGTTGATCGTACACTTGTTAGGGTATCGATTATTTGAACCTGGTCTAACAACTGACAAGGCTGATTCAAATCCAGAACACTTCTATATAAAAACAGCTCGAAACGCAAATGCTGAAGGCTATCTATCTGACGAGGGATTTGTCGTTTGCAAAGGCTCAGCGGCGACGCCAGGCACAACCCCTTCGCTACAAACTCGCAACCTCGGTTATTACAACCTCCGTCAGGAGCTGGTCCAGAATGGGATTCTTGTGTTACAGGGTGAGGCATACATCTTTAGTCGAGATTACACTTTCAGTTCGCCGTCAGCTGCCGCGACTACAGTCATGGGCACGTCGGCCAATGGTCGCACTGAATGGAAGACAAAGAAGGGCATGACGCTGGAAGAATTTGAGGCTTCGTGAGCCTATGTCTTGACAACGGACTTTACAAGACATAGGCAATAAATCCTCAGATATAAGGATATGCGGAGCCGGCTCACCGGCAAAGCTCACCGCCCGAAGCATGACGACCGAAAACGAAATAGAGCAGAGTTTTATCAGAAAACTCGTGGAACTGAAGTATACCCACCGTGAAGACATTCGCGACCTAGCATCGCTTGAGAAGAATTTTCGCCAGAAATTCGAAGACCTGAATAAAGTCAGTCTAACCGAATCTGAATTCGCGCGACTAAAAGACAGCATCGTCAATGCGGATGTCTTTGCTGCAGCGAAACACTTGCGGGAACGTAATACCTTTGAGCGCGAAGATGGTACTCCACTGCACTATACCCTGGTGAATATCAAAGACTGGTGCAAGAACAGTTTCGAGGTCGTGAATCAACTGCGCATCAACACCGCCAACAGCCACCACCGCTATGACGTCATTTTACTCATCAATGGTGTTCCGGTTGCACAGGTTGAGCTCAAATCGCTCGAAATCAGTCCGCGGCGGGCGATGCAGCAGATTGTGGATTACAAGAACGATCCCGGCAATGGTTACACAAACACATTGCTCTGTTTCATGCAGCTCTTCATCGTCAGCAATCGTGCCAACACTTGGTATTTTGCCAATAACCAGAAGCAACATTTCAGCTTTGATGCTGACGAGCGCTTTCTCCCGGTTTATCAATACGCCGACGAAAAGAACAAAAAGATCACGCACCTCGATACTTTTGCCGAAAAGTTTCTGGCCAAATGCCTGTTAGGTGAAATGATCAGCCGTTACATGGTACTGGTGGCAAGTGAGCAGCGGCTCATGGTGATGCGGCCCTACCAGATCTATGCAGTCAAAGCGATCGTCGACTGCATTCACCAGAACCGCGGCAACGGCTATATCTGGCATA
>JAEUSA010000039.1 GCA_016788945.1 Leptospiraceae bacterium | reverse complement strand
CTGCATGGGTTTGGCATAGGCCGGGTTCGACGTACCCTTACCCGCCGCTGACAGAGTATCGGTGCCGTCGAATTTAGATTGCCCGGCTGCCGGGAATGCGTCGGCACCAGATGCCTGCGCGCGACCAACTGATTTACATGCCGATAAAGCGAAGAGAAATAAAATGCAAAATCCCAAGCGAAGCGAGGTCATTAAGCTATTTTGATAAGCGGACATCCGCCTAACAGCTTTGCCACGATGAGATGTCACGCATTCGTTTACACGCTGTCTCTGAGGTGGATTTGCTCCGATACTAAATCATGTCCCGTTTTGTGTTTTTATGCCTCTCCGTCTTATTGACCCTCAGCGCCGCTGCGCAAAAGCGCAATCAGGGTCCGGCGACACCAGGCCTCAACATTGAAGACGAACTCAACCTCGGCAAAAGCAAAGATGCAAAAAAGAAGGAGTCCGGCAAAGCTGCTGACGACATTGCCGACAAAGACACCACGATTGAGGGAGAGGATGAACAATACGCGCCGCCGCGTAAGTCTGATATCGAATTGCCCAAGATCTCCGAAGGCAGCCTCAGCCGCTGGGAAGACGAGGTCCGCGATCTAAACCAAACCGAAAGGCAGGGCACAAAACAAGTCGAGCGCAAGGCGCAGATCAGGGCTGAATATGGCACGCAGAATGCACTCGGTGCCCAGATTCACATCACGAAAAAAGAAGATCTCGGCGCATATTTGATAGAATACAAACGCAATAAATACGATTACGAAGGTATCGGCAAGACCGTTGTAGCGAATTCAGCCTTGTCGCACGACGCGCTCAAGCTCGTCGGACAACTCAATTTTTCGCAGTCTTACAAAATGCTGCTGCGCACCGAATACCTCGAAACTACGCGCGGCCTGCAGGCGAATACCACCCTTGAATCCGATAACAAAAAACTCGGTATCTTTCAATGGGATAACCAGATTCGCCCAGGAGACAACCAACGCATTACCGCGGGCATTACCGGTAATCTCGGCCGCGGCACCGTTTCGCCGGCGGCGACAGCCTCGACCCGCACGGCCGATCTTGCGCATATCAAAGCCGCGCTCGAGTGGCAGTATATCTTCGGTGAACGCAATGCGCTCACGCTGATGAGCGATTTATGGTACGGCGAGAATACAGATTATCTGACGGCGACGCCGCAATATTACCGTGGCGGTAACGCCGAAGCGCGTGCGGTTTTTCCTCTTGCGCGGTTTATTCTCGGCGCTGAACAGCAGGCGCTGCAGATTGACGCGACAGTTGGTGCGCGGGTCTTTTTCGCGCAGGGCTTTCAACCCGTTGTCGGCCCGAGGTTAGCGCTGGATTTTTTTTACCCCGGCTATCAGGGCACCTTTGAATTCGAGCGTAGCGGACGGTTACCCGAAATTGAAAAATATTTCTTCACCCCGCTCTATCAATCCCCCTACCGTTTTTACGCAGCTGAAGATATGTGGCGTATGGCCGCTAAGAATAATTTTCACATCACCAAAGAGACGCACCTGAAAGCCGCCGTGGGAGTAATCAATTACCCGGTGTATTTTGACAGGCGCCTCGACAGCGCGCAGGGTTTGCTCGAGCTTCATCCCATGAGCTACCGCGCGATGACGTTTTCAGCGTCGCTCGCGCAGAATTTTGGCAACGATTTTTACCATGACACCGGAATCAGTAGCGAATACTTTATCGACTCCGCTTCGCTGCGCGAACCGCTATCGTTATTTACCCGGCTGCATTACACGCCGGGCACATGGGATTTCAGCCTCGATCTAAAATATGTGCACACACGGCGTGAGAGCGAAGCGCAGACTCTGATCACGCGCGACCTCGCTGCCTATGTTTTGCTGGGTGCGGGCGTCGAAAAGGCTGTACTACCTTCGGTGAAGGTTTTTATCAGGGGAGAAAATCTGTTCAACCAACGCTACCAGCTTGTTTCACCATACCAGACTTCAGGAGCACGCGGCTGGTTTGGTCTCAATATGATGTTTTGATTGCCCTCGCCGGCGTGTCGATTATGCTGGCGCATGAGAAACCATTTATTGGCGGCGTTACTGCTGCTGTGCACCGTCCAAATAGCGGCGCATACCGTTTCGGATATCCCCGCTAATGCTGCCTCGCTTAGCCCTGGGCGCTACGCCTTCTCGGTAAAACTCGACACCGCCATGTTCGCCTCAGGCGGGGTCGAAGCCGAAGTCATTGTTCCCGCAGGCCTCACTGCCCCGGCACCGGCAGTTGTGTTCTTTCACGGCAATTCACGCGATAAGAAACTGTATAAAAAAGCGGCAAACTTTCTGACCGCGGCCGCTACGGGAAAAGCCATCATTATCAGCGTACAGAATTGGTGGCCGCTCTCGGGTGATCGCGTTGAGGCATTCGACGATTCGCGCCGGGCTACAAACCTGCTCGTGCGCAAACTGGTTGCCGCGGGTATGGTCAATGGTGAGCGTGTTTACCTTGCCGGTTTCTCTGCCGGTGGCTTCACCGCGATTGCAAGTTTCGTGCAGAACCTGTCGTACAACGAGATGATGGGTGATCCCGAAGCGAATTCTTTCAACTATGCCGGCGTGATCAGCATGAAAGGCAATTTTTATCCCCAATATTTTATGCCCGACCCGAGCCTTTCGCCCGAAGCGCGCCGCTCGCGCATGGCTTCGCTGACCGCGGGAAAAAAAATTATCCTGACCGTTGGCGGCAAAAAAGATGCCCCACGCGTGAAAAAACAGGCTCCCGAATGCCGCGATTTTCTGACCGACTGGGGATTAACCGTCGACTACCGTGAGTTTCCCAATGAAGGGCATGCGCCGGATAAAACGAATCTCGAGCTGCTCTGGGGTATGCTCAATTAACATTGTTATGCGACGCTGAGCGCCCCATTAAAGCACATCCATAAAAGCCGAAACGCTGAACACCGCCTTACCCACGCCCGCTTCACCGTAACCCGGTGGCACGGGTAGAGCATATTTGCGGTGTATAGCCCGATAATTGCGCAATAACTTCAAATAATAGGTAAGCGGCGGCGGCGCACTTTCGCCGAGCGGCGTGAAGGGTTCGGGGCACCAGGTGGTAAAACGCGGTACGATACCCTTACTCATAAAAAAATCCAGACCTTCGCAGGTTGAGGCGACAGCCCGGTCTTCGTCCGTAAAACCGACCCCGTCGGCCATCTCAACGCCACCGACAAAATTGGGGATTACATGCTGTGCGCCGAAGATATCAGCCGAGGCCACGACCCGACTGATCCAGTTGTCGCGGCCGATAAAGCGCTCTTTACCCGGGCAAATTTTTCTGAACAGTTCGGCATCCCACACTTCGTAATTGGGGTGGTAAATTTTGACGCCGGCGTCGACCGCCTTGCGGCAATCATCCATCTGCCACGCCTGTATAACCATTTTGGAAATAAAACGTTCTTTCAGCTTGTCGCTCATCGCGCGCGGATACTGCAGATAAAACTCGACTTCATCTTTTCCCGATAACTTACCGGTCACCGAACCGCCGGTAATCGTGAATGCCTGTGCAGTCGCATCGGTTGCGGCAATACGCTCGAGAGCTTCGATGATGTGCGCCGGATCTTTTACGCCGGTGTATGGTCTGCCTTCGCGTTTTTGCTGGCGCCAGTTGTGGTTGATGTCGCAAAACTGGCATTCTTCGTCCTTACCGAAATACTGGCAGTTGCGAAACACGGTGAGGTATATCAAGTAGCCCCATTCGATCGCGGGCGCAACCTCACCAATCGGTTTGTCGAATGAATAAGATTCTTTGTAGTATTCGGGTATCGGAGGATAAAGCACCTGCGCCATGACGGTATCGCCTTGGATAAGAACGAGGCGGCCCGCAGCATCGCGACTAACCGTGTACGGCGATGCGGGGTTCAATCTGACGGAAATGACTGTCGGCTTCAATTCAGCCACCCCGGTAACTTGGGCATCCGTAAAAATGCGGATTTCTTCGGGAACCCGGGTGTGCTCGGGGATTTCTTTCAGCGGAGCGCGGTCAAAAGTAAAAATGAAATAGTCTTTCTTTTTGAAATCTGTTGCGTCGAGTGCCGCTGCGGTAAAAGATAACCCCTGGCGCAAGATGTCTTGCTTGATGACTGCCTCAAAAGGTAAATCGGCGAATTGTTGCTGCCAGAGCTCTGCGAGGCCCGCGGCGGTGTAGAGATCACGTACGGCTGTCACTGGTTAAAGCCAAAACACAGTTTCGTGTCACGCCGTCGTGCCGAACTCGGTTCAGGCCGAAAACGGTTGTCGCCGATACGGTATTGCGATAACTGCAACCTGAGAAATGAATACTGCGATTCCTTACGAAAAGCCATTTGCGGATTTTCTTCGGTATGTCTATGAGACGTATCCCAAATCGGCATTTCCCGAATCGTATGTACCCATAATTGCACACAAAGCAACCGCCGGCTACGCTGTGGAAAAATACTTTCCCGAGCTGCTACCCGAATTCGTGAAATGCCACGGCGACTTCGTTTACGCCATTTCTGAACCGGGTTGGAAAAATTCACCGCTCAATATCCAGAGCGAACTGAAGAAGCTACCAGATGGCTCATTTGAACTGTATGCAAACAAGTCGTTTATTCTCGATGCCGACGTCGGCGTCTTTGTCGTGCGCCATGAAAAAGAATTCGCGCTCGTTATCGTCGATACGGACAACTACCGCACCACGCGGGTTGCA
This sequence comes from Leptospiraceae bacterium, assembly GCA_016788945.1. GTDB lineage: Bacteria > Spirochaetota > Leptospiria > Turneriellales > Turneriellaceae > Turneriella. Next base: position 4,615 of record JAEUSA010000039.1, on the reverse strand, counting down.
CTCGATATGCCCGAAGCGACCTACCTTGTCGGCGACGGTCACTACATCACACATTACCGCGCCGAATTCACAATTCCGCTGAGCATCGTACCCTACCGGCCGATCAGTAAACGCGACATCCTGCTGCTGTCGCGTAATATCGTTTTTCGCGAGCAAGTGGCGTATGCGGTATTAGCCGCGGCAGAGGCAAGCAAATCGAGCGACACGACTGCGCTGCAATCGCGGGTCGATCTGTTATTCAAGCGGGCAAAAGAAGAACCAGGGCAAGACGACATTGCCGTCGCGCGTGAAATTCTCTCTGCGGCAATCGTACGCATTGTCGCGAAACCCGATGCGCACGGGTTCTGGAAATGGCTGGCGAAGTTTGTAAAACCCGCTTAGGCGGATTTTGTTCTGACGCTGTACGAATCAAAAAAATCCATATCGTCGTCGCTCAACTGTTCGCGGCCAAGCTTCATTTGACCGAAATAACCGGCAAGAATGCCGAGATGAATTTTTTCGTCGTCTTCGGCCGTGCGCATACCGCGCTCTTTGCTGAGACTTTCATTGTACTCATGCAGCGCGCTGTCGAGAAACGCCTGCGGCTTGTCGGCAAAGATGAGACAGGCAGCGATGAAATCGAACACTACCGTCTCACAGATTTTTTCAAATTCGGCTTCCGATTTTTCCCAATGGTCGGCGGCAATTTCCGCGGCGAAAAAATCGCCCCAAGTTGTCACGTCGGGCTCAACGCCGAAGCGGGAGACGATGCCGTCGATATCCGCGCGCTCCATATAGGGCTGCGTTGACAGGCGCTCGGCCGTCGTCGCGACCGTTACCAGATTGCGCAATTTGCGCGGCGTGAGTTTTTTCTGGAGCACAAAAGTTTCCAAGGCGCGGCGTGCCGGTGGTTGCATGTTTTATTGTCGGACACAGCAGCATTCGCTGAAGCGAATTATGCCTTTAACCGCCCCCGGTCACACGTAGATTTCACCGCCGCGCGCTTTAAACTCCTCTGATTTGGCTTCGAGGCCCTGCGAAATTTCACGTACATCCTGAGTGATCTTCATCGAGCAGAAATGCGGGCCGCACATCGAACAGAAATGCGCTTTTTTCATGCCATCTTGCGGTAGCGTCTGGTCATGGTATTTGCGCGCCGTTTCGGGGTCCAGCGACAGGTCGAACTGGTCTTCCCAGCGGAACTCGAAGCGCGCTTTCGAGAGCGCATCGTCGCGTTCACGCGCGCCCGGATGGTTCTTGGCTAAATCTGCCGCGTGCGCGGCAATCTTATAGGTGATAACTCCCTGCTTTACGTCGTCTTTATCGGGCAGCCCGAGGTGCTCTTTGGGCGTCACATAACACAGCATTGCCGTACCATACCAACCGATCATCGCCGCACCAATCGCCGAGGTGATATGGTCATAACCCGGGGCGATGTCGGTAACGAGAGGCCCGAGGGTGTAGAACGGCGCTTCATGGCAGATCTCCAGTTGCAAATCCATATTCTCTTTAATCATGTGCATCGGCACATGCCCCGGGCCTTCGATCATCGTCTGCACATTGTGCTTCCAGGCGACCTGCGTCAGCTCGCCGAGCGTTCTCAGCTCTGAAAACTGCGCCTCGTCGTTGGCATCGGCGGTCGAACCGGGCCTGAGGCCGTCGCCGAGCGAGAACGACACATCGTACTTTTTCATCACCTCGCAAATATCTTCAAAATGCGTGTAGAGAAAATTTTCTTTATGGTGAGCGAGGCACCACTTCGCCATGATCGAGCCGCCGCGCGAAACGATGCCGGTAACCCGGTTGGCAGTAAGCGGGATGTATTTCAGCAAGACGCCGGCATGGATGGTGAAATAATCCACCCCCTGTTCTGCCTGCTCTATCAGTGTTTCGAGAAAGATGTCGATATTGAGCTCTTCTGCCTTGCCCTTGACTTTTTCCAACGCCTGATAAATTGGCACGGTACCGATCGGTACTGCGGCATTGCGGATAATATGTTCGCGTGTCTGGTGTATATTCTTGCCCGTCGAGAGATCCATCACCGTGTCGGCACCCCACTTCGTCGCCCAGCGCAACTTTTCGACCTCTTCATCAATCGACGAGGCGAGCGCCGAATTACCGATATTGGCGTTGATCTTCACCAGAAAGTTGCGGCCGATTATCATCGGCTCGAGTTCGGGATGATTGATATTGGCGGGAATAATCGCGCGACCGCGTGCGACCTCGCTGCGGACAAACTCGGCATCCATCTTTTCGCGCATCGCGACGAACTGCATCTCTTCGGTGATAATGCCCTTCTTTGCGTAATACATCTGCGTCGGCGTTTTGTCACCTGCAGCACGCCGCGCGGCCACCCATTTGTCGCGGCGTTTCGGAATGCCCTCACCTGCCGCATAACCCTGAGGCCCTGCAGTGTCATAGAGCTGTATTATGTCTCCATTGGAGAGTTTAAGCTGGCGGCAGGGAACGCGCATCGATTCGTCAGTCATGGTGAGACGATTCGGGCCGGCAATGCGGCGTCGAGGAAAATTGCCCCTGCAATGAGAAATTTCCCTCAAGGAATTAACACTTTGGGCGACAATCAACCATGAGCCGCATTCTGCTTCTGCTGGCCTTGGCGCTGTATCTCGCCGATTCCGCCATGGTTGCCGCTGTCGAAATTAAACAACATCCGGCGTTGAGCGCGATTAATACCCCCGCGCAGGAGTTTGCTCCGACCTTCACCGCAGACGGCAAAACCATGGTTTTTTCGTCCACCCGCTCTACCGGCGGTAACGGCAACGGATACTCTCACCTGTATCTCTCCCGACTGATCGATGGCAAATGGTCGGCACCGGAGCCGCTGCATTCTGTCAATTCTCAATACAATGATGAAACGCCGTTTCTCAGTGCCGACGGTAAAATTCTGCTTTTTGCCTCTGACCGCGACGGTTCAGTGGAAATCCCCCGTGATGCACAGGGACGCATTCGGGTAAGCTTTGATATCTATCTCGCTAAGTGGGATGGCAAAACCTGGTCAAATCCGCAACCGGTACACGAGATTAACACGCAGTGGAACGAGAAGTCGCCTTCCCTTTCGCGCGACGGCAAATACCTGTTCTTTTCCAGCTGGCCGTTCGGCGATATGAAACGTTCGCGCATTCGCATGCTTGACTTGCGTGCGAATGGCAACACGATTGAAGATTTGCCACCGCACATCAACTCGGGCAATCAAGAAACCGCTTTTGTTCCCGGTGAAGATAACACAAAATACTATTTCTCTTCACGCAGACCCGGCGGCAAAGGCGGGTGGGATATCTACCAGACACGTTATGAAAACGGCGTGTGGGCTGAAGTCGAACCCGTGCCCGGCAACGTAAACACCGAAGGCAATGAGGCCTTTCTCGCGGTAGCGGCGGGCAACTATTTTATCTCGAGCACTTTTACTCCTGATAAAATGGATTACGACCTCAACATCGAACCTATTCCGATGAAAAGCGAACCGCCCGCACCGGTTATCGCGTCTGCACCGCAGCCTAAACCGGCGCCGAAGCCGGCTGAAATTCCGAAGGCGGCACCGAAAAAGAAAAGCTGGCATGTGCAATTGATCGATGCTGAAACGCGGGAAAAAATCGGCGGTGCGGTAAAACTCGAAATTCTCGAAGCGGATTCTGAAACAGATTCGAGCTATACGCTGGAACAGAACGGCGGCGCCGATCATGCGATTGAACTCGCGGCACCGAAAAAGGTCAACGACAACGAGGTAGTCAGACTCACCGGAAAATCGAACGGCTATCTGCCGGCAACCGAAGACACCGATGTCGATACTCTCGAAGGAAATACCTATCTGCTGCCGCTGAAAAAAATGGCCAAGAATGCGAGCCTCAACGTGCGTTCGATCTATTTCGACTTTGATTCGGCGCGCATCAAAAAATCTTCCGAGCCGTCACTCAAGATGATCCTCGATTTTCTGAAAGCCAACCCGAAGGCAGAATTTGAAATTATCGGTCACACCGACCTCAACGGCACAGTCGAGTATAATCAAGACCTGTCAGAGAAACGCGCAGACAGCGTGCGCAAATGGTTGGTCAACCATGGCATCGACGAAGCGCGCTTGAGTACATCGGGCGCAGGCAAGTCCCGGCCCGTTGTTTCGAAGCGCGGCAAACCGTACGACGAACAAAACCGTCGCACGGAGTTTAAGCTAAAGACAGAACTCTAAGCCGCGCCCCTCTCTTTCTGCGAAACATAGTATGCGTGCTTGCGGGCGCGCATGATATTACCCAACGGCTGGTGCTCTTCGATCGCATTCCATGGGTCAAATTTCATTTTCTCAACGGTCGCAGCAAATTTCTCATATTCAGCGCCCTCGAGGTCCTGCACCGGCAGGGTCAGTGTACCGACACGGACCCACGGCGACTCGCTTTCTGGCCATTCAATCGAAGCATTTTCAATCGGCGTCAGATCGGCATCTGTATAAAACTGCAGCTCGACGGCATATTCTGCCGGTGTGGATTTTAACACCTTGCGCACGTCGGCCGTAATATCGGCTTTATTGGGTTCGCCCAGCTGCGGCGACAGCGGCCGGATGCGAAGCTTCATCGCATAGTCGCCGTTTTTCACGGGCAATACCGTCGAGAAATTTTCAGACAGATAA
>JAEUSA010000421.1 GCA_016788945.1 Leptospiraceae bacterium | reverse complement strand
CGGGCTACTCATCGTATGGGATAGGCTGTTAGGCACCTTCACAGCCGAGGCGGCCCCGGTGCATTTTGGCGTCGAGCCGGCCCCTGCGCGCAGTGAAGTGCTGTTTATACAATTCGCTGGCTTTGCCGATTGGTTACAATCGCTCATCGGCAGAACAAAGCCAATGGCGAAAGAAGATGGATACGCTACACAAAAAAACTCTTACGCCCTTGCCGTGCTTCTGTTTCTTGTTTGTGCGGCGGCATTGATCGGGGCAATACTAAATCCAAGGTGGTTCCTATGAAACTCTCTTTCCTGCGCCTCGATAAAAGCCCCTCTGTGGACTCTTATCAAGGCAGTTCCGCGCCGTTGCGCGGGAAAACATCCGGTTTTCGACACCTCGCAAAATCGCCGGGCAATTTTTCGAGACGCACTTTCTTTCTTTTTGGCGCCATATTACTATTGTCGTGTTCCAATGCGATACGAAAACTCGAACGCGAAACCATTATTAAGCGCAGTGCAAACCTTTCTGGCTTCACCGGCACCTATCGTGAAAGCGGCCTGCGCGGTGATGAAGCGACGACACGTATCAGCTACCGCCGTAACCCTGCGGAGCTGTATGCGCTGCGCAGCTACGGAAAAAAAACCGTATCATGGCTGAGTGCTTCACCCGGTAAGCTGATCATCTTTTATCCGAAAAGTAGTTTTGGCATACGCTACAGCAACCTGCCGGTGGCATCGCCCGCGCACGAACTCCAGTATCTCGAAAATGAATATGACTGGCATGTGGCGCATTACGATATTGCACAGACCGAAAATCGGCAACTGGCCGGACGTAAGGCAATCGGTATCCGCTATTCGCCCAAAACACAGTTCAGCAATGAACCGTTTTTATTCACGTGGCAGGCGTTTGCAGATGAAGAATTTGCCTTTCCTCTGATGAATACGATGCTACGAAACGGTGAAACGCTCTATGCGGTGGCATTCGACAAAATAGAATTTAATCCGCCTGCATTGCCTCAGATAGCAGAGAAGCCTCAGCTACCGCGTGGGGCGACACTTGCAGAATATGATTACGGTGGCAGAAATTATTCCTTTGCTGAAGCAAAGGCACAGGCGAATTTCGCTTTGCGTATGCCCAAGCCGATCGCAGGAACTGAATTCAACCGTATTATTCGCGTCGCCGGCATTATTCCGGCATTTACGTTTGTCGCGGCGGAGATGCCGTATATAACCATGTATTCACAGATCAGGGACTACGGACTCGCGCTGATACCCGAAGAAGGGCTTAAACTCCAAAGCCGCCGCGAATACCGGGTGAGTTTTTTCGGGGCATTCAAAACCGTCTGGTTTAAGCAGGCGGGCATATACCATACGATAGTCTCGAACCGGCCGCTGAGTGAAATACTCACATGGCTTGATGAAACCGCTTGACCCGTCTTCGGGCATCGGCAGTCTGCGTGATGGTGAAAAAGACACGCGCGCCGGCCATGCTGTTCATGGCGGCAATGATTACCGGACAAATTTATACTTGGAGCAAGGCTGACGACATTCCTGTCGAAAGCCTGCCCGCAGCGGTCAAAGAAGTCGTCGAAAGTTACGCGCGCATTTTAAAAGAAAGCAAGTCTGTCGATGAAGCAGCGGCGGCGTTTGCGGCGATTGCCGGTGGCTCACTGGTCAATGAAAACGGTACAGTATCCAATAACACCAAACAATTCGGCCTGAAAAAAGATTTCAATAATTTCAAACACTATGCGTACCCGATCAAGATCACGCGCGTGAATAAGACCGTATCGAACGGCGACGGTTACGGTGCGGCGAAAATCGCCGGTGACCGCTACACCGTATGGATCGCCAAAAATGACCCGGCAAAAGGCATGCCGGCTCCGGTTACCATTATCGCTCCTGCCAGTGGCGCACCCAAAGTGGTGAATGTCGGCAGTTACTGAAGGCGAAACCGCGCATAAATCCGCTTTGAGCCGGCGCCTCACGTCGTACAACAAACATGACACATCTCGATTCTGAAAAAAGACAACGCTACCGCAAACAACTGCTCGCGGCTGTTTATGCCCGCTACTTCTGGATAACGCTATCGCTGGCGATGCTGCATTGGTTCAAACTGCCATTTGCCAACGAACTGTCAGTTGCCGGTGGAGTACTCGGTCTACTCAACACCATTGCGCTTTTTTCTTTCTGGCACTTGAAATATGACCGCGTGATGGTCTACTGCATGGTTACCGGTGACAACCTCGTGTTACTGTATGCCATTGCAGCGACCGGACTTTTTGCGAGTCCGTTCAATATCGTATTGATAGTTGTTGCAGCGCTGACCGTGCTTGTCACAGACTTCAGTTACGGCATTTTTTCTGCCGCATTCTCTGCTGTCGGTTTTGCCGCCCTCGGCACCATGGCGCTGTTAGGGCTTTTGCCTACTGCGCTCAACATACCTCCCTTTAATCCGGTTTTTGCCATATTGCAGATTGTCGTGCTCGCGACTGCTCTGCTCACAATTGTCGGCATTCTGGGTTTCGTCGTGCTGAGACTGCAGAAATCCGAAGGTCAGCTTTTTGAACAGGGCCGTATACTCAGCGAAAAAAATAGCGAAATGAGCGCAGACCTCGCCATCGCGGCTACGGTGCAAAAGGCCATTCTCGCGCGCGACGAACTCATCGATGATCGTATTGCGGTGAGCGGCAAAGTAAAGCCGATGGTCGAGGTAGGCGGCGACTATTTCGAAATTTTCCGTTTTGATTCGGGTGAAATCGGCATCTTCGTCGCCGACGTCTCGGGGCATGGTGCGGGTTCGGCGCTGATTACCGCAATGCTCAAGGTGAGTCTCGAAAATGCCGCGCACGGCGAAAGCAACACCGGCAAGGTCTTGACCCGCATCAACGATGATATGTGCCGTATTATCGGGCAAACCGATTTTTACCTGACAGGCATTTTGTGCAAAATTCATCCCGACACCTATGAGCTTGAATACTGCGGCGCGGCGCATCCCGAAATTTATGTGCTGTCGGGCGGTTCGATCAGAACACTCGAAAGCGGCGGTACGATTCTCGGCAAACTTCCCGCGCTGAATTTTCCCGTGCAGCAGACGCAATTGAAAAAGGGCGATCGCCTGCTGATCTACACCGACGGCATTACCGAAGCGCGCCATAAGAGCGGCGAGTTCTGGGGTGAATCGCGGTTGACGGAAATTCTCACGATGAATGCATCGAGTTCGGCGAGTGCATTCACGCAACAGGTTTTTTCGGTACTCGATGAATTCTACGGCGATGAAAGGCCGAACGATGACCGTACGCTCGTCACCGTTGATATGCTCGCCGAACCGCGCGAGGTAAGCGAACGTCTCGTTTCGGGCGACCTGATTAAAAACGTCGAGGCATCGCGTGCCGCGCTCACCGAAGGCAATATTACCCGCATCGAAGAAATTCTCGCGAGCAACATGCAGTTACCGTTGCGCGCCAGCATATCTCTCATCCGCGTGTTGCGAAAGCAGCGCGGTGGCGAAGCGGCCCTCGCGCGCCTGCAAACAGAAAAAGCACGGCATGGCGAACATCCACTGCTGCTTGAAGAACTTGGCCGTACATACCTGAGCATCGGCAAAGCAGCCGAAGCAAGGCAATGCTTTGAACTGGCCGCTGCAAAGGACAAGGCCGGTTACGGCAAATATTTCCTCGCAAAAATGCAGGCATAATTCAACTGCGGAAATGCCCGCCTTTTGCTGCCGACTTTATGGGATGGCTGGCTTCTTATTTGGATCTGCGAGTTTAAAAGTTTCAAATACCGATTTTGCCGTCGGCAATTGACCGCCTGCCTTATCAGACCCGAGGTAGAGTAATTGGAAAAGATAACCGTTGGCGGCGAATATGCGGAAACGACCTTCTCCAGGACTATCTTTGCCGTCTTTGCCGCTAAAAATAAACTCGCGGCCATACCCCTTAATGTCTTTTAGTTGTTCGCTCGACACAATTTTTCCCTCAGTGAAAAATGTTTTGAGCATATGCTCACCGGCTAATTGCACTTTCGCCCGATCGATCTGCTGCGGCACGCCGGGGCCCGTCGAAGACACTTGAAAAAACATGCGCGGGTTGCGCGTGGTGCATGTATACGAGATAGTCGTGGCGTTACCCTGAGCACGCTTTTCCGGAGTCGGCTTGCGGCACGGCAAGGTGATCGAAAACTGCTCATCGGTGACTTTCGCGACGCGCGATGACTCGCTGCTCTTCTCGGCGCCTATGCGTCCGAGTTTAGACAACGCCACTCCTAAAAGCGACAGTGCCACCCAAAACGTTATCTTGAAGAATGAACGTTTGTTGCGCAGGCTGCGTGCAAGCATAAATAGCGAAACGATAATGAAAGTAAACATCGTACCGCCGAGCGCTGAGCCCAGTGCATAAGACACCGTATAATCAGCATTGCCTGATTCCCCGCCGATTTTCGACCACTCCATGGTCGCGGTGAGGTACTGTATGGGCCATGAAAGCACAATCACTGACCAAGCGGCAACACACCAGCCGACCCACGGTCGCCCTATCGACACAGGTGCGGGAGTATTTTCAGGTAAGGCAGAATTTTCCGTATTCATTGATCGGCCTCCGTGATCAGTATATTATGGGTTCATCGCGTACTGACCATTGAGCGCGTACACATATTCTTTGGTCACGCGCTCATATCGCTCAGCGTTGGCTTTGGGTTTTTTGACCATCTTCATGCACGCTGCCATCTGCTCGGCAGTGCTGCTCGTCTTCGAGTAGAGCTGCACGGCGTATTTGGAAAAATCGCGCACCATAAAATCAAATATCTGGTCGACGAGGTCGACGTCGAGATTTTCAATTTTGGCAGCTTCGAGAATCAGCTGACCATATGCCACGAGCGTAAACAGTTCGCCGTAAATCAGCATGAAGTCGAGATCGTGCGCCTGCTCTTTGCCCGGCGGGCAGTTTTTGACAAGGTCTTTGTATGCATCGATCTGAGAACGGAAAGTAGCGATATTCTCCAATTGCTTAAACTGGTCGTACGCCTTATTGTAATCGTGAAACAGAATTTTGTTCTGCGCCTTTGAAGTTGAACCTTGCGTGAACATGAAGGCATCATTGCCGAGTGAATCGTTCTTTGGTAGCTCCGGCAAGTTTGAAGGGTTAAACAGAAAATTTTCGATGAATTTGAGAATGAGCACCATGTTGACCTGCGCCGTGCCTTCGAGCTTGGGCAGACCACGTATATCGCGCGCGGCCATTTCAAAATAGAGGTCTTTTTCGAACCCGCGCGCGGCGATGACATCCCACAGCAGGTTAATGACTTCTTCGCCCTGCATCGTCACCTTCATCTTCACCATCGGGTTATAGAGCAGGTAGCGCTTGTCATTCTCTGAAGCGGCACGCATGTAATCGGATGCGCGCCGGGCAAAAAGTTTCATCGCGATTAGACGTGCATACGCATCGACGAAGAACTGCTGTATATGGCTGAACTCCGTCACCTTGTGTTTGAACAGCACGCGGTTAGATGCATGGTTGATCGCTTCATAAAACGCATGCGTACAGATGCCGACCGAGGCCCAGCCAAGATTATACTTGCACAAGGCAACCGTGGCAAGCGACATATCCCACGCTTCGCGGCCGACCGCGAGAATATCGTCGTCGGTAATCGGGTAGTTGTCGAGCTCATACTCCGACACATAGTTCTGGCTGTTGACAACGTTCTGTATGAGTTTATAATTCGGATGTGAGGAGCTCACGACAAAAAACACATATTCATTGCTGCCGGCAATTTTGCCGAATGTGGAAACCAGCGCGGCCTTATTGCCGTTGCCGATATAATATTTGCGGCCGCTCGCGGTATATTTGCCGTCGCCTTTCGGCGTCAGCGTTACCTCGCTCGAAATGAGATCCGCGCCGTGCGCGCGCTCCGAGAGGCCAAAAGCAAAGATGCCGCCTTCTTGCAGAAGCTGTGCGGTCTTTTGTTTAACCTTCTCATTCTTACTCATCCAGATGGGGCCCAGGCCGAGCATGGTTACCTGCCAGGTATACCAGTAGCACAGACCATAAAAAGCCGTCACTTCACTGAAATCGCAGTTGCGGTAGGTGTCCCACCGCGAATCTTTCGCGCCGTAACCCGCGGGTGTCATGAGTGTGGCGAAGATTTTTTCATTCTTGATGACTTCGAGAAAATCGGCGTACCAAACGCGTTCGTGGTCATCATGTTTCAGTTTTTTTAAGCCCTTGTTTTCAAAAAACTCGATGGTCTTCGTCATCAGCCGGCGCGATGCCGGGTCGAGGTGCTCGAAGGTTTCTGTCTTGGGATTCAGGAGCAGATTCTTTTTTGCCATAGCGAGAACTCTATCATGCCCGAGTGTAGCGTAAAGCCGTAATCTTTTCAGCGCCGCTTAACAAACCCGATTAAAAACATTATTGACAGGGCCGTGCAAACCTTTTCATCGAGCGATGCGCTTCATCAGTCGTTCATTTTTGTTATCCGCGGTATTCATTCCGCACCTCTCGTGTGCTCTATTGCAAAATACGCTCAGTGAATACGCCCCGACGATTGCCCTCAAAGACGTGCAGCTCAAGGGGTTCGACTTTGAAGGTGCCGATGTCGAATATATCTATACGATTCGCAACAAAGTCAGCTTCGGCATCACATTCAGCAAGCTGGCATTCCAGATTCTTGTCGACGGCCGGCGTATGGTCGACGCACAAAATGACAAGAATGTCGTTATTAAGCCGAACCAGCAAACTGAGTTTTCGATTGTGCAGCGTGTGCGTTTTGTTGAGACCGTAGAAGCGTTTCTCGAATTCGCCAAAAAAGATCAGGTCGAAATAGCCCTCAAGGGTGCCGTCGGTATCTATGTCAACGATCTCGTCGGCACCATCAATGTCCCGATTGAAGGTTCGAAAACAGTTCCCGTGCCGAAACTGCCGCAGGTACACTTCGGCTCGCTGGATTTCGAAAAAATGAACTTCTCGAATCCGTTGAACCCGCAGGCAACGTTTACGCTGAAATTCAATGTGCGCAATCCCAACCCGTTTGACGTAAAGATCCCCCGCCTCGAATATGCATTTACGGCAGCCGGTACCAATGTTGTCAGCGGCCAGAAACAGAACCAGACTTTGCCGAAGCAGGCTGATTCAACCATGTCGATACCGGTAAACCTCAAAGGCCGTGACATCGTCGACCTCGTGCCGAAACTGCGCGATCTCGGTAACAATGAATACCGTTTCACATCATCGGTCGAGATCGGCATGCTGGGCCAAACGCTGTCGCTGCCGTTCTATTATCCGAAATAAAGTTTTAGCAGTATCCGGAAAAAGCCGAAGTAATTCAGAACGCCATCTCGAGGCCCACGAGCGCTGAAATCACCGTGGGCTGCACGCCTGTTTGCCCGATATTCTTATCAAACTCTGCCTTAAACTGCCCGGGCGGCAAAGGATTACTTTCGAAACCATCGGCATATATTGACGGGTAGAAGAAGCGCGTGACAGCGATGCCGCTGCGCAAGCGCAAAGAATCTGTCAGCGCGTAGACATAGGCGATCGCCAATTGTACGGCAGGTGCATTGGCCCTCCCCTTGCTCACCCCTTCGGTCGGAAAGTTCGGCGGACGGTTGCTGCCGAAGTTGAGCAGCATTTCTGCCCGGTTCATACTGTAGCCGCCATAAACCTCAAGACGCAGATCGTGCGCCGATTGCTTGAGCGGCAAATTGCCAAACACAGAAAAAGACCCGCCGGCCGACACGAGAAAAGCCATATTTGTGGTCGCAGTGTTATATGTCACCGGCCCCTGCGGTCCCTGATCGGTCGTTGTTGAATTGAGCGCAGAAAAATAAAATGAGCCCAAAACTCCCACGGAGAAAAAGCGCGAAACAATATAGTGCCCGCCTAATGAGGCACCCCAGGTTCCGGGGCGGATGCGCTGATCAAAGCCCATGGCCGTAGAGTCTTGTGGCTGTTGAAAGTTGGCGAGGCCAAACGAACCGGAGAGCTGCACGAGCACGCGCTCACGAATGTCTTTCGTCGGTGCCGGTGCTTCGGCCGGTGGCGTAGCACCCTGCTGCTGGCGAATCGTCTGGCCGTCTTCAGTCAAATAGACTGCCGTGTTATTCTGCTCGGCCACGAGGCGGGCTTTGACAATTTTATTGTTGTGTTTAACTTCTTTTAATTCGATCGCTTTCTCATCGAGAATGAGTTTTGCGACGTTCGCTTTGGCGATCTGCAACTTGCCGTAAGGACTTTGGAATACATATTTATCGGGCTTCTCTTCGAGAATGCGCCCGCTGATCACGTCACCATTTTTTTGCACAATCACGGTCGCGTGCAGTCCGGCAGTTGCCAACATCATTGCTGCGATCAGTGCGCAGGCATATTGTGTCTTTTTCATTTTATTTGTGCTCTATTTTCACCACATCGGCGTCGCGAATGGTCAGAGTACCCGACGCCGAACTCAACAGAATTTTGCCTCCGCCTGCCTGCCGTAGTTTACCCGACAAACGGTCGCCATTCTTGAGTTCGATGGTTATTTCTTTGCCTATATACGGCGCATAACGCGGCGGTACGACAGTTTTTTTTTCTTCAATTTTCTTCTCTTCTTTTATTTCATCGCTTTCCGGTACATTGGTATTGAGAGGCTGCGGTGCCAACACGCCGTGAAAGGGTGCCGACAGTTCTTTGGTCTCCCATTTACTGTCTTCAGAGCGAAACTGCAGTAGGCGGATTTTCCCCTCTGTCAGCTGCACATCAGTGCCTGCAGGCTGTATTCTGATCGTGAACGCGGTGCCGACCGGTTCGAGCGCACCGCCGGGAAACACAAAACGTGTTGGTCTCTCGAGTTCGCTGTGCCTGAGAGTAACTTTCCATTCGCCGCTGTAGAAAACAATTTTCTCTTTGGTGCCGGCGATACGCGAAATCGCGCCTGCCGCCGAATTTTCAATGCGCATACCCTGCGCGAGCAGCACATCGCCTTTTTTCTGCGGTCTTTGTGCGGCCAATTCGACAATCTGCTGTTCATGCGGCGCGGTAGCCCGGTTGAG
>JAEUSA010000413.1 GCA_016788945.1 Leptospiraceae bacterium | reverse complement strand
GAATTGTCTTTGACGAGATTTTCAATCCGCAATGCCAGCTCCGATTCACCAAAATGTTCGAATGGAATCGCGGTGTTAATCATGGTGTTTAATCCCGCAATTATTAAACCTGACTATGAAACAGGCTCTGCTATGCAATATCTTTGTCAATGACAATGCATAGCGAGAAGAGGGAATAGAATAATCGGAAATTCGCTTCGGTTGAATCGTTCATACAATCCTTATTTATTGACATCACATTCGGCGGCGAGATAAATAGCCATGGCGAATGAACCCCAGAACCCCGGCTATGACCGAGTGGAAGATGCCGGCACTTTCCAGATGCTTTGGGATTGCAAATATTGCAATACCAAGAAACTCTTGGGTGTGAACCACAAGTTTTGTCCCAATTGTGGTGCGGCACAAGACCCGAATGCGCGCTATTTTCCTTCAGATGAAGAGGCAATTGCCGTCGAAGACCATGAGTACACCGGTGCGGACAAAAAATGCGGCAATTGCGGTACCGCCAACGCCGCGAAAGCAGAATTCTGCACACAGTGCGGCTCGCCGATGAAAGACGCAAAAACCGTTGCGTTGCGCAGCGAACAGATGACCGCGGGCGCGTTCGCGGGCGAGACCAAGGCAAGCGCGAAGGCAGATTTTGAGGCTCAGAAAAGCGGGGCGCCCGCCGCCCCGGCAGAACCGCCAAAATCGAACAAGATGTGGTACTGGATCGGTGGAGCCGTCGGAGCGGGACTGATAACGCTGATTGTCATGTTCTTCGTTTCCCGCGCAGTGGAAGTCAAAATCGACAGCCATGTTTGGGAAAAGACGGTCAAGATAGAATCTTATAAGGGAAGAACACAATCGAGCTGGTGTGATGCGATGCCATTCGACGCCTATATGGTGATACACAAGCAAGAAGTGCGTTCAACCAACAAAGTGGCCGATGGCGAAACCTGCGAGATGGCGCGCGTCGACAAAGGCAACGGCACCTTCAAGAAAGAGCGCCGATGCAAAACGAAGTATAAAGACCAGCCGGTTTATGGCGATAAATGCTACTACCGCGTGAATCGCTGGGGTCCTGAGCGCGACATCAAAGCAACAGGCGGGCTGACGCAACAGCCAGTGTGGCCAATGGTCAACATTCGTGCGGGCAGCTGCATTGGCTGTGAACGCGAGGCGGGCCGTTCAGAGGCGTACATCCTCAACATGACAGAGGTAAAAAAGCCGGACAAAAAACACAGCTGTAGTTATTCTGAATCACAGTGGCGTGCAATTCCGGATGGTGCAGTCAAAAAAATGAAAGTCCGCATGACCGGCGGCGCGAAGTGTGAGACGTTAGGCTAATTATACACCCTGCGAAGCGCCGCGCGCTTCGCAGGGGAGAATTGTTATGCGCCAGCCTTGGATCTATTCAGCCGTTGTCGATGGCGTCTTTATCTTAGGCACTCCGTTTCTTATCACCGGCGCGGTATTTCTTTTTAAAGACTATTTTTCTCCGGCGGACTCGATGACCGTCGTCAGTTGGGCAATTTTGGTCATGGCGGTCGATGTGTCTCATGTCTACAGCACTATCTACCGTACCTATGTCGACCGCGATACCATGGCACGCCATGGCCTCTTTCTACTGTTACTGCCGTTTGCTGTGTTAGTGACATGCATTGCGCTCTACGCTATGGGGTCCATGGTTTTCTGGCGTGTGATGGCCTATGTCGCTGTCTTCCATTTTGCCCGTCAACAATACGGCTTCTTGCGCGTCTATACGCGCCATGAAGCCCAAGGTACATGGCAGCGACGCATCGACGCTTTGGCTATTTATGCTGCGACATTGTATCCGGTCATCGACTGGCATCTCGCCGGTCAGAAGAACTTCAACTGGTTCATGAAGGGCGACTTTGCTTATTTTGTACGTCCTGATTATCGTATAGCCGCATTCGCTATCTATGCGGCGATTCTGGGGTTATACATAGTTAAGGAAGCTTCGCTACTGTTGAACCAAAAACCGGGAATACCGCGTTTTAATTTCCCGCGCAATGCGATCATGGCGGGAACTTTGCTGTCATGGTATGTCGGCATCGTTTACTTTAACAGCGATCTGGCGTTCACGGCGATCAATGTTTTGTCGCATGGCATTCCTTACATTGCGCTCGTGTGGATTTACGGGCGCAAGAAACACGGCGGCACTTCAACGGGTGGAATTCTCCCTGTGCTGTTTAGGCCGCGTTATGTCGCTTTATTCCTGCTTACTTTGCTTTTCTTTGCCTATATTGAAGAAGGTCTGTGGGATGCCTGGGTCTGGCATGAAAAAAACCACCGTGCGCTATTCGACGCTTTCCATGCGTTGATCGGCGGGGCAGGGCCTGACTCGCCCTACCTGAGGCTACTTGTACCATTGCTTTCGGTTCCACAGATTACGCACTACGTGATCGACGGCTTTATCTGGAAAATGCGTCGTGACAACTATGGCTGGCGGGAAACGACCCTTTCGTCATGATTTGCTTTTGGCAAATCATGACGAAAGCATTCAAGAAGTGCATCCACCTTACCGATATTACAAACAGTAAATTAGGCTTTTCAGGCCGTTTTATTCGGGCTTGTTGGGCAAAAAAGATATGGGGGAACTTATGGACAGCAGTGGTAAAAAGGTACTGCTTGTAACAGCTGCGGCTGTAACACTCATTGGAGCAACGCTGATTGCGCAGGATGCGGCCAATGTAAAAGGCAATAAGAAGGCGGACGTTCAAGACGTTTTGCTCAATGACTTCGAAACTTCAGAAGATTGGCGCGCCTTCTCAACGACTCCCCTCGGTGTGACAAAAGTTCGCAAGACTATTCAGCTCGGACCGATCGAAGACGTTTTTAATCCGAAAGAGCTTTCTGAAGAAGAAAAAGCGCGCTTCAAAGACGGACTTAAAGACCCCAAAACAGCAAACAATGTTTTAGGTGTTAAGACTTTCTTCAAAGAAAAAGGTTTTGACCGCGTCGAAATCAAACCTCCGCACGAGTACCTGATTAAAGGTCTCGGTCGCCAGTTCTCCGTTTGGGTGCTCGGGCGCAATTTCCGCCACACGCTGTTTATCAAACTGCGCGACTACAAGGGCAATCTGCATAAACTGAAAATGGGCAAGCTCGATTATTTCGGCTGGCGCAAGCATACTGTAACCGTGCCCGGCTGGCTGCCGCAGAGCACACGCCATGCGCTGCTCGATAAAAACCTGCACTTTGTTTCGCTCTATGTAGAATGCGATCCGCATGAAACCTGGGGTGACTTCTATTTCTATGTAGATGATCTGCGTGTGAAAACAGATATGAGCGACAGCGAGTATCCTGGCAGCAAGATCAAGGATAACTGGTAAGCGAAGGATCACGGAGGATCAATATGCGTACTGCAATCAAATTTACGACGCTCGCAGCAATTCCCCTGCTGTACTCGTTCACGGCAATATCGGGCAAAAGCGCGATCAGAACCCTGAACGGCGATGACACCGACGGCATGGAACTGCGCTCGGTACAGGTTGAAGGCTTCGAATCAGAAGCTTGGACCGCTGTGGTTTCACCCGGTGACCCTGAGGCAATACCTGCTGTCGTCGATCAGCAAGGTGTACCTATGCAGGGCGAAAAATGGAATTCACCCGAAGTAGGTCTTAAGGGCGAAGGCAATAAACCGTGCCGCCCACAGAACCTTGCGAATGACGAGACAAACAAAAAGTGCCTCGGCCTGCGCTTCAAGTTCATTTATCCCGGTAACAACACCGTTGCGCTGATTCCACCGGCCTCTAAGAAGGTCTACCGTGTGCTCGATGAACTCGACCACAACAACAAACCGAAAGTGCAAGAAGTACCCGGCCTTAAACTGCCAGGTAAAGTAAAAGCGATTTCGGTCTGGGTCTTGGGTCGTGGTAACGATTATACACTCGAAGCTTGGGTGCAAGACTGGAGAGGCTCAACACATGTGCTCAAGATGGGTTCAGTTAATTTCGTCGGCTGGCGCCCGCTGTCGGCAAAAGTGCCGGTAGGCGTACCCCAAGATATCGATACGTATCCGCAGACCAAAAACCTCGTACTCACCAAACTGGTGCTGCGCTCGAAGCCCACAGCCAACACAGAAAAAGTAGTTATCTTCTTTGATTCTGTGAAGGTATTGTCAGATCTCTACGATGTTCACTTTGACGGTGCTGACGTAGATTTCGACGAGCAAGATAAGAAAGAAAAGGCCGAGGCGAAAGAATACGCGAAAAACCTGCAGAAGTACACGCAGGGCGGTAAATAAATCATTCATCTGATGTTTTGCGCTGCGCGCAAAACATCAGATGATTACAATAACTCTTTTGGGTTGACGCACCTGCGTCAACCTCTCAATCTCCAATATGGCACTCGCGGATCTCCGCAACATGGACATGCAGGAACTCAAGCGCCGCGCTTTGCAGGTGCGCGAGTTGGCCGCAGGTGTCGGTTCACGCATACGCTACAGCCGCACGTGGTGGTATTCCGGCGCGGCCGTACTACTCGGCCTATCCTTGGCGCGCTTCAGCCATTCAGTAACTCTCTACCTCGTCAGTAAATCAACTCCACTTCCCCCGCCTCGGCAGGCTGTTCAGCAAAGCGGTTCGAGTGAACAGATATTTTCAGACCCAACGATCACGGTCGGCGGCGCATTGTTTCAGCGCGCCGGTGAAGGCGCGGCGGCAACGGCCCAAGCTGTCGTGGAGCAACCCGCAAAACCCTTCAAACTTACCGCCACGCTTGAGGGCAGTGTCGAGTTTGCCCGCGCGCTGATCGAAGTACAAGGTGAGGGTATACGTGAATACTGCGCGGCCTCGAATTCATGCCGTAAAAAAGAGAAAGACTGCGAATGCGTTGTGCAGAATGCAACGGTTATTTCTATCGCCCAAGAACACATCTGGATCAAAATGGGTCAAAGCCGGCACAAACTCAAGATCGGCCAATCGACGACTGACCTTGCGCAACAGGCAGCTGCGGCACCGCCGGTTGCCGGACAAGTTGCCGCGGCAACCGGCGCAGGTCAGGTCATTTCAAAAGTCATTTCGCGCGAAGAGGTCAACAAGAACATTTTGGGTAATCCGGCGAAAATATACGAAGGCGCGCAGTTTGGCCCGCACTTGGTCAATGGCAAAATTGAAGGCTATAAAATTGCGAGAGTGAACGACGACCATGTTTTTGCCAAACTCGGCGCTAAGAGTGGCGATATTATCCGCAAAGTAAATGGTTACGGTCTCAACGATACCGAGCGCATGCTCGACTTGTGGAAAGCGATTCGCACCGCACCTGAAGTCAAGATCGAACTCGAACGCGACGGTAAGATCATTACCTACGATTTCCAAATTCGCAACTAATCGCCACGGTCACTGCTGACAGGCGGGCTCGTTTCGATTGACGTCTGGCTGATACGAGGTCAGCTGGTGCATGACGCGCAAAATCGCATCGCTGGGTCGGGAAACCTTGGCCAGCATCATTCTGCGGACCTTCGCAGAAGTTTATGCATCCCCAATTTTCCGATATTCGATAGCTGCGTGTGTCTTAGGTCTTTCGCTCGCGCGTTTAGTGCATTCGGTCTCGTTGCTCCGCCTGGATGCAGCGAGGCAGCCAAAGCGAGTTCATGTCGAGATCACGGCACCTGCCAAAGCCGAGCAATCGACAGCCGACATATCGGCAATCGTCGGCGGTGCCCTTTTCCGCCCACAGGCGGCCCAGAGAGAAATGCCGGTTCTCACCGAAACGTCACTCAAACCATTCAAGCTTATGGGCACGCTCGAAGGCAGCAATGAATATGCGCGTGCTCTAATCGAAATTCAGGGTGAGGGCATCAGAGAATATTGTGCCCGGGGTGCTTCGTGCTCAAAAGGCGAATGCGCTTGCTCTCTGCAGGGAGCGAGTGTGACATCCATTGCCAAAGAATTTATACTCCTTCGCGTCAATGGCTCAACAGCCAAGCTTGCCATAGGCCAGTCGTCGGCAGATTTGAAGATCGCACAATCGAGCAGAACCCCACCTGCAGCTGGAACAAACACCGTGGCAAAAACCATCTC
>JAEUSA010000406.1 GCA_016788945.1 Leptospiraceae bacterium | reverse complement strand
CACGCGCAGCGAACTTTTTGCCGGCAGCGGAGTTTTTCTCGAAGCCCCCCTGCTATCGGCGCCGATTACCGGCAGCGTAACCAATATGGGTGGTTCGATTACCGAATTTGATTACGCCATCGAAACGGGAACTGCCATGACACGCCTCGGCCTCATGCCCACTTTCGGCGACGGCGCTTCAGCAGACAAATACCGTGTCGGTCTGCACGCGATCGGTCTACTCGGCCGCGGTATTCCCGTATTTAAGCCGCGCACCGATCAGAGTGAACTCATACGCCGCATACGCGAAGCCGAAGCTGCAGGCGCCATCGCATGGGGTATCGATATCGACGGTGTTTCGTTCAAAACGATGGTGAATAAGAATGCCGCCACATCGCACAAATCGCTGCAAGATCTCAAGAGCCTCGCTGCCGCATCAAGGTTACCGTTCGTGGTGAAAGGAGTCATGACGGAACGCGATGCGGCCACCGCCATCGAAGCCGGCGCCGCTGCAATAGTGGTGTCAAACCACGGCGGCAGGGTGCTCGACGGCATGCCGGGTACGGCGCGCGTCTTACCGCAGATCGCCGCCTTCGTAAAACGCGAGGCCGGCGCACGCGTGCGTGTATTCGCCGATGGCGGAATTCGCTCGGGGGCGGATATTTTTCGCATGCTCGCCCTCGGAGCCGATGCGGTACTCATTGGCCGCCCGATTGCAATCATGGCGGTTGGCCTCGGCCGCAGTGGGGTCATGAGCCTTTTAGAGTATTATATACGCGAACTCAAACAGACTATGCGCGTCACGGGCTGCAAAACACTCGCTGACATTTCTGCCCGGCATATTACAAAATTCATTTGACGCTCGCTATCTGGCCCGAGGCAGTAGCCCGTGCCCGGTTTAGTCAGGCTGATGGCCTTTTTTGGCTTAGCGCTGTGCTTGCCCTATTGCCGCATGGGTTTTAATGATCCGGGCATGGGTGATGGGCGCGAGCGATTCTCTGTCTATTTTTCAGAACCCGGCAAAGATCAGGACACAATGATCGACAAACACGTCGACGATGAGCTCGTCAAGCTGATCGACGGTGCCGAGCGTTATATGTACCTCGCGGTCTATAACTTCAACAAGACATCGGTCGTGCAGGCAGTGTTGCGCGCCTACCAGCGCAACGTTGATGTGCGTGTTGTCGGCGACATCGATGAATTTTATACCAGCGGCTACCAGACGATGTATTTCAATAACATCAACATGACGCTCGGCAACGCTTCGGGAATTCAACATGACAAATTTGCCGTCGTCGACGATAAATATGTGTTCATGGGTACAGGAAATATCTCCGACACCGATATGGTGCGAAATAACAATAACTGGTATATTATTCAGAACGATACGTTGGTGAAATTATACAAAGATGAATTTCTGCAAATGCACAATGGCCTGTTCGCCGCGCAAAAACGCCAACGTAACGCGACGACAACGATCATCATCAACAACAATCCGCTCGAATTGTATTTCTCTCCTTATCAAGGCGATGAAGCGATGGACCGCATCATCGCTCTCGTCGAATCGGCAAAAACATCGATTCACTACATGATCTTTGCGCATACGCACGATGAACTCGATGCGGCGATGGTCAAGATGGCGAGACAGCGGGGCATACCGGTTTACGGCATTCACGATTCAACGTTTGTGATCGGTGTCTCTGAAGAGGCGCCGAAAATGTACTCAGCAGGCTACAACAATGATGGCTCGCTGAACGCGACCGGGCCGTTTGTACGTTGGGATGGAAACGAAAATACTTCGGTCAAAAACAACCCTGCGCACGGCGGAAAAATGCACTGCAAGACCGTGTTGGTCGACGCCGGCACGCCGAACGCGCGCATGGCGACGGGTTCATTCAACTGGTCGAATAACGCCATCAACAACAATGACGAAAACGTGATCATCGTCAATCAAGCCCGCGTCGTCAATACCATCTACGAGCAGTGGAAAGGCGCATGGGGTATTGCCAATGACATGGCACTCAAGGTTGTTAAGCACGGCCACGTCGCGTCGGTGGGCGACGTCATCATTACTGAAGTCGGTTGGGCAGGTGCTTCTGACGGAAGCACGATTGACAAAACCGATGACTTCATCGAGATTCTGAATAATACCTCGGCGCCGATTGATCTATCGCACTGGGCGATACAATGGGGTACCAATGACAAGCGCAATATCTACCCGGTGCCCGACAACTATAACTGGTATTACGAGAATAAACAATCGTGTTCGGGATTTCCTGCTTATGCGACACCCCAGCCGAATATTATCTGCCCCGGTCAGGTGCGGATTTTCTACAATAAAAAACCGTCGGCTTTTGCCGAGACCGGCGCCGACGAACAGATTACTTATGACGATCAGGGTGGTGAAATCCGTGATTCTACCGGAGGCTCGCTCTCCACGGAACATTTCAAATTTTCCGGCACGAAAAACTTCAAAATATCGAACTCCACCTTTAAGATACGCCTTTATGATAAGGCGATGAACCTG
>JAEUSA010000405.1 GCA_016788945.1 Leptospiraceae bacterium | reverse complement strand
GCTGTTCAAGATAACTTCAACCTACCGGCACAACTTTATCAATGTGGCGGAGTCAAACCTCAGGCTCGGTTTTGAGACCGACATTCTGCTGCACGACTATTGGCGCTTCCGTTTTGCGCTCAACGCGCTCGCCGATAATTTCGAGCGCTACCAATCAACCAACCCAGCGCGCGTGCCATTCTTTGACGACCTGCTGCAGTCGCTGAACCCGTTTGACCCTAATGCGCGCAATAATCGCGTGCTCAATATGGAAAGTTTCTTCGCCAGCATCGAGCACGACCTACACAAGTGGCTGTTGCGCGTAACATTCGCCTCGCAGCGCAGAACGATCTACACCGGATCTTTTCTTCGCGACCGTACAAGTTTTCTCGAACAGACAATTTACCTGAGTTTTACGCTCAAAGACCTCGGCGGCGCGGGCCTGCCGTACACCGAAGTTTACCGCTACAACCCCACCGACCGCGGTAACCAGTAATAGTCCGCGCCAGCTTCCCTGCGCGCAGCGGCGCAAATTCGCTCTACAATATTTCGAGGCTGAAATCAGGCGGATTAATCACGTTGGTGACAGAACCAAGACTGACAAAATCCACTCCCGTATTTTCGAGGCGGGACATATTCTCGGCGCTGAACCCCCCCGAAGCTTCGGCGGTGATTTTGGTACCGTGCTGGCGGTTGGCCGCGCGAATAAGGTGCATGGCTTTTTCCATCACGGGTTGCTCCATATTATCGAGCAAAATCATGTCGGGTTTGAGCGGCAGAACTTCAGACAGCTGCTCAAGCGTATCAACTTCAACTTCGAGCGGTGTAAACGGCGCATGGCGCCTGAAAGCGAGCACAGCAGCGGCAACCGAACCTGCCTGTGCAATATGGTTATCTTTGATTAATCCCATTTCTGAAAGATCGTGGCGATGGTTATACCCGCCCCCCCGCACCACTGCATATTTTGAAATCGAACGCAGCATCGGTACGGTTTTTCTCGTATCGAGTACTTTGACGCCATATTTTCCCGCCTGTTCGACTATCGCCGCGGTGCGCGTCGAAATCGCGCTCATGAAACCGAGAAAATTCAGCGCAACGCGCTCAGCGCGCAACACCGCGCGTATGTCGCCGCGAAACTCGAGTACCGTGGCACCGGGGGCAAGGCGATCGCCGTCGGCGGCGCGAGCGGTGATCTCCATCGCGGTATCGAAATAGCGGAAGGCGTGTTCGGCGACACGTATGCCACAGACAACGCAGGGTGATTTGACAAAGATTCTCCCCTTCGCTTCTGCCGATGTGGTAAAAATCGCCTGCGTCGTGACGTCTGCCGATGCCTTATCTTCGGCGAGAGCAAAACGCACGGCGCGGCCGATTTCTGTATCGGTAAGTACCGGTACGGCAGAAGCGTAAACCGGGCGTACGCTTTCGCGCGACACCTGCGAGCCGGTATCAAATCCCTGTGCAGCAACCTGGCTCGCATAGTACTGCACAATCGCGAGGTCATTCTGGGTGAAAAATTGCAGTACTTCTCCCTCGGCTTCGGCAGGTTTTCTATCGCGAATCAGGCGTACGATTGACCGATAAACGGCAATCGCGCTCTGCATGTTCCAGAAATTCTTGTTATATGCGAGAACTGAATCAAGGTAATCGCGCCTGATGCGGTTGAGCACGAATCTTGCCGTTGTGAATCGCGACAGGTTTGCAATTTCCAGAAAAAATTCGAATTCTGTTTCATGGAAACTGACCCAATCCCAGGATTGGTTATCGCTGAGAAACTGCATCTCATCAAGCATGTCGTCAAGATTCGCCGACTCTTTACGGCGGTTATACTGGTCTTTCCAGTTCTGCGCCGCCTTGTATACAATTGCCGCAGTAAAGTAGCGACGCATTTCGAGAAATTCCGCCAGCAAATCGGGGTGCACTGGTTTGTCAGATGCAATGCCGTTCTCAAAAGCAGCGCGTATAGCGCGCAGATTTTCCGCTGCGACGATACGTAACGTGACCAGCGCCGGTATGAGACTCCAGCCGATATGGCGCTCTTTGGCCCGGTCGCGCACATAGTTCACCACCTGCCGGAACAGTTGTGTGCCGCTCTGCGCGACCTGCGCATCGGCTGCACTGCGTTTACGGCGCAAGCCGGAAAACAGCGGTATGATTTTGCCTTTTTTGCTTTTGGGGGTGGCCATGGGCTACCAAAGGTGCGAACGTTTAACGTTAGCGAGGGCCGCTTTGGCCGAATGCATCAACACGGGGTTTTGCGCCATCTCCGCTTCGATCAGCTTTTTGATT
Organism: Leptospiraceae bacterium; assembly: GCA_016788945.1. Lineage (GTDB taxonomy): Bacteria > Spirochaetota > Leptospiria > Turneriellales > Turneriellaceae > Turneriella. Next base: position 17,883 of record JAEUSA010000405.1, on the reverse strand, counting down.
CGTGCCCGCTGCAGGCCTTCTTGATTGTTGCACAGGTTACAAGGCAAAATCGGGAATTGCAGCGCCTCGGCGAGTGCGGCAAGCGCCTGTTCTTCAACCGAGATCAGCGGCCTGATAACGATACTGCGACCATCGTCGCTGGTGAGCTTCGGCGGCATCGCGGCCAGCTTGCCGCTGTAAAACAAGTTCATCAGCAACGTTTCCAGCGCGTCGTTTGCGTGGTGACCCAGCGCAATTTTGGTCGCTCCAAGGCGTTGCGCCTCGCTGTAGAGAATGCCGCGTCTGAGACGCGAGCACAAGGAGCAAAATGTGCTGCCTTCGGGAATTTTTTCGGTGACAATCGAATAGGTATCGCGTTCGCCAAGCACGTATTCAATCCCGATCTCACGGTAATATTCAATCAGCGCTGAAGCGTCGAAATTAGGCTGCTTCTGATCTAACGTATAGGCAATCAGCGAAAAACGCACCGGCGCCTTAGCCATCAGATCGCCAAGCACGTGCAGCAGTGCGTGCGAATCTTTTCCGCCGGAAACCGCCACCAGAATCTTGTCGCCCTCGTTTATCAGGTCATAATCCGCAATGACCTTACCGGCATTGTGCAGAATATCTTTGTACTGCTTGCGGAAGTCAGCGGGTATCTTTCTCAGGCGCAGGTTGCGGCGCAGCTCAGCCTGCTCGGGGCGGGCCTGCGGGGCTTCAGTTATTGCAGTTTCAGTGAGCATCACCAAGCGCGCTGAACCGTTCGCGGAATTTACGCGTAAAAGCAAACATGCGCGGTTCACCCGCGCGCCATGGCAGATACTGCAGCAGCGTCAGCGCAATATAGGCAAGGGCGAACAGCGAGCGCGCCACTGCGAGAAACAGCGGCACATTGCCGAGAAACAGGGTATCGATCGCCTGAACGAAGATCAGCGCGGCAAGATAGCCGCAAAAAATGACCAGCGACTGGAATGCGACTTCAAATGCAGCGCTGCGCGGCGGATATTTAACCAGGCCAATGATAAAGCCGATCAGCGTCGGCCCGGCGATGAAGAACTTCTCCACGTGCGGCCAGATCTCACTGGCGAAACGCTGCACGAGCGGATTTTCCTGAATCTTCGCCCGCAGTTGGTCTGCTAATGCACGAAGGCGTTGCATTTATTTCGCCAGGTGAACGGCGTCGCCTTTTTCTGCGCCGTCCTTTTTCGCTTTGGCCTTGGCCTTCGAATGGAGAATTTCACTAATCGTCGCGCTGATTTCGCCGTTGGCCGTTTTGATGACAAGTTTGGTGCCGACGGTCAGATCACCGATGTTTTTGCCGGTAATCGTGAGTTTCTTACCGTCGGCGCTGAAGACTTTGCCGACTAATTTGCCAAGAGACTTCTTATCAGCTCCGGTCAAGAGAGCGATGGTCTTCTTCGCTTGAGCGATGCGGTCTTGGTAAAGTTTTACCGAAAATTCATACGAACTGGCAGCCTTGGGGTTCGCTTTGATACTATCTTTGGCTTCTTTGAGACCGCGCTCGTGGGATGTCAGAGATTCCTGTGCATAGTTAAGCGCGGTTTTATTGGCTGCTGACTTCAAGGCCTTATCCGCGCCTGCGGCAAGCAGTACCTTCACCGTTTTTTCGTGACCGGCTTGCGCTGCAAGCATCAACGCAGTCACTCCGCCACTATCGGCCTCGTTGACATTCGCCCCTTTTGACAACAAGAACTCGATCACTTCGGCGCGGTCGTGATATGCCGCGCGGATTGCCGCTGTGCGTCCTTGGCCCGTCTTCGCATTGACGTTGGCCTTCTTGGATACAAGGTACTTTACGGTTTCGAGCTTGCCTTCGTCGGCCGCTCCCATGAGCGGGGTCCATCCGCCAGACGTCGCTGAGTTCACATCGGCACCGGCTTCAACGAGCGTACGGACGGCTTTGACGCCGCCATAAGTTGCCATGCTGCCAAACCCCTGATTCGGATTCGCGCCGGCTTTGACGGCGGCTTTGGCTTCCGCAACATTGCCGGTGTTAGCAGCCTGCGACAGGCGTTCTTGCGGCGAAGGCTGCTGCGCATAGACGGCAGACGAAAGTAGGATTACAGTCGTGATAAAGCTTCTTTTGACCATAGGGAGCGTATCACCTTTTTGCGACAGGTCTACAACCGCAATTCAGTTGATGTGGATCAACCACCGAACAGCTTCTGCGTTTCGGGATTCACGGGCACCTCTTCGGCCAGAAAGGCCTTCTGCAGCATCGCCGCAGTATCAGCCTGATGATCGCCGGTGGCAGCCTGCGGCTGTGGTGCCGGGGTATCCCTTTTTTCGGGCTGAACCGGCGCGCTTGCAATAGTATCTTCAAAGGGTTTACCGGTCTCGATCGCGGTTTTCAGGCGTTCAATCTTTTGCACCAATGCGCTGACCGACGGTTCTCTGAGTTTGTGCACGAGATCAACCAGCGAAATTTCGAGCGCCATACGCAGTTCGCTGCTCTTGGCCGACAGCATTTGGCCAAATTCCTGATTCAGACGAAACAGCTGCTGGAAAACGCGTATCAGCGCATTACGATCCCAAGCCTGCGCCGCGCGTATAATTTTCTCCAAGTCTTCTTTTGAGAGCGAATGTACTTCGACTTTTTCGCTGACCAGCACCATCACGCGCAGGTAGGCGAGCAGGTCTTTCAGAAATACCCGCAGGTTTGCCCCGCCCTGTGCGAGTTCATGGATTGCATTGAGAATCGCATGCAGATCGCCGGTTCTTAGCCCCTGCACAAAATTGTTATACGTCTCGACCGGCAGAATATCGAGCGATTCACGCACCGCCGCGAGCGTCAGCGTGTTCTGCCCCGAAAAGGCGAGCGTCTGGTCGAGCAGTGAAATCGCATCGCGCAGCGAACCTTCACCGCGTTCGGCGATAGGCAGCAGCGCTTCGCGTTCGAACGCGATTTTTTCAAGATCTAATATATGCGCGAGGCGGTCGGCGATTTCGCGCGCGTTGAATTTTTTGAACGTAAAAACTTGACAGCGCGACGTAATCGTCTCGGGAATTTTGTGCAATTCGGTCGTGGCGAGAATAAACACCACATGGTGCGGCGGTTCTTCGAGTGTCTTGAGCAGTGCATTGAACGATTCGGTCGTCAGCATATGCACTTCGTCAATGATGTAGACCTTGTAGCGTGATTTCATCGGTGCAAACACCGCCTGTGCACGCAATTCACGGATATTGTCGATGCCGCGATTAGAAGCTGCGTCGATTTCAATCACATCGGTTGAGCGGCCTTCAGAGATTTCTACACAATGTTCGCAGCTATTGCAGATTTGCGAAGTCGGCCCATTCACGCAGTTCAGCGCCTTCGCGAGAATGCGCGCCATCGTGGTTTTACCCACCCCGCGCGCGCCGTGGAAAAGGTAAGCATGACCGATCTTGCGGTAGTCGAGCGCATTCTTCAGGCTCTGCGCTGCCGACAGCTGCCCGACAAGGTCTTCAAAATTCTGCGGCCGATAGCGGGTAGCGAGGCTCATCGCTCAGTCATCCTCGCCTTCAAAAAACTCACGCGTGCGCGGTGGCGGCTTTTTTTCGGCGGTGACCGGCGGCAGAATAATTTCGGCTTCAGTGTTCTCGCCAAGATTGATATTGTTTCCGGTTTCAGGGCCCGTGTCGTCGAGAAAAAGCTCTTTATACGGTTCACCGCAAGCGGGTGTCGCCGGCAGGCCATTCGAACGGCAAAAGGTAATTTCAGTCAGCTCGGCTTCTCTCAGATGCGGTTCGTCATCGGCAATTTTTCCGGAAATGCGACTCTGGTAAACGGCCCAGATAGGAGCAGCAACGCCGGCGCCCGCCTGCCCCGGCCCGAGCGAGAGGCTTGGCCGATCATAACCGACCCAGACTGCGGAAGTATAACGGCGATTGAAGCCGACAAACCACGCGTCGCGAAATCCATTGGTTGTGCCGGTTTTTCCCGCGGCATAACCGCCATAACCCGTTTTGCGCACCGAAGCCCCTGTTCCGGTGTTAACGGCGGTTTCGAGCATCGAGCGCATGATCGTCGCCGCGCCCATGCTGATGATCTGTTCTTTTTTCTGCTGTGGAGTAAAATCTTTGATGAGTTTGTTGTTGCGGTCAAAGACCTTTTTCAGTAGCACTGGTTCGATGCTCTCACCGCCGCGCGGAAAGTGTGAAAACGCACGCGCCATACCGAGCGGAGAGACTTCGTGTGTGCCGAGCGCGATGGAAAGGTTATACGGTATTTGCTGCGGTTTAATGTAAAGTTCACGCGCCAGCGTCGGTATGATATTGCCGAGGCCAACCTCGCGCGCCAGTGCAATGCTGACGGTATTCACCGAATAGCGCAGTGCATCGCGCAGCGTAATAAAACCACGAAAACCCGAATGGTAATTTTCGGGCATCCACAGCTCACCCTGCTCGTCGATCGACACGATCGGTGAATCGGGAAACTGTGTGGCGGCGGTGACTTTTTTGGTTTCAAGGGCCGCAGCGTAGAGTAGCGGCTTAAACGACGAACCCGGCTGGCGCTCCATCTGCACCGCGCGGTTAATCTGGTTCTGCGTGCTGAATGGCAGACCGCCGACGACCGCCGTGACGTCGCCGGTCATATGATCGATTTCGGCAAATGCCCCCTGCACCGCGAGATAGCGGTTGGCGAATGGATTTTCTGCGCGCAGGTGTACGAGCAACGAATCCATTTTTTCATCACCGCCGAAACCAAGATTGACGAGTTCCAACGGATCGAGAAATTCCTCGAAGAAGTTCATGTGCAGCTGGTATTGGTCGAAACGTTTGGCGGGGTTCAGCTCGGGCAGGTTCATGCCGAATTGCGCCAGGGTGATCAGAGCCGAATATTCATGCGAAAGTTCAAGTTGTTTGGAAAAGAAATAGTTACGCGAAATGGCGTTCTGCGCCCTGAGCCCCCGCCACAGCGCCTCTTGCGCGACCTTCTGATGGTCAAGGTCAAGGCCGGTATGGATTTTCAGACCCTCATTATACAGCGCCTGTTTGCCGAACTCTTTTTCCAGCATCGGGCGCACGTATTCAGAAAAATACGGCGCATGATCGACACGGCGCCCGAACGCGGTTTCGGTGGGTGCGATATTCAGCGAACTGTAATACGAGGTGGCTTCCGCCTCTGCTTTTTGTGCCTCGGCGATCGAAATAAATCCCAGATCGACCATTTTCATCAACGCGTGCTGCACGCGCGCGCGCGAAGTGTGCGGATTACGAATCGGCGAGTAGCGGTTAGGTGAACTCGGCAATGTCGCGAGAATCGCCGCCTGCGCCACACTGATGCGGCTGACGGGCGATTCGAAGTAGAACTGCGATGCGGCTTCAACGCCGTAATTGCCATGGCCGAAATAGATCTGGTTGCAGTACAGGTGCAGCACCTTATCTTTCGCGTAGATGCGATCGATGATGAGGGCGAGCGCGGCTTCTTTTATTTTGCGTGTGAACGTGCGCTTCTGATCGGTCAGCACAACTTTGGCTAATTGCTGCGTGATGGTCGAACCGCCCTGTTTGACCTGCCCCGCTTGAAGGTTGATCAGAAAAGCACGGAAAATGCCCTGCGGCGACATACCGAAGTGATCATAAAAATGGTTATCTTCCATCGCTATGAACGCCTGCTTCAGATGGCGCGGAATATCTTTGTCGGGAACCAGAATACGCTGGTCTTGAAAGAAAGTGGTAATCAGACGGCCCTTACGATCATAGAGCTCGCTTGGCACCGAGGGTTTGTACGATTCGAGGTTGAATGCGCGCCACGCCTGCGACAAAAGGCCGACAGAAAGCAACAAAACTATGAAGCTTAAAAGGCCATACGAAAGTAAAGTTGCAGGTTTGCGCTCACCCTGAATATTGTAAACCGCGCGCGAAACTCTGCACGCCAGCTTAGCATATGTTCCCAGAATACCGCGCACCGCAAGGCAAGGGTGGTCATTTCGACGGACTGTAAAGTGCTATTGAAAACAGCAATATTCGCAGGTTTGCATATATTTCTGCTTTCAATACCAGAGTCTAATAGAGAATTGCCCCTATGGCTGCAGAGATATCACCTGAGAAACTCGCCGAGCTCAAATCGCTGGGCGGCGACGAACTGATCGCGAAGCTGCTCGCCAAGTTCATTGAAAACTCCGAAAAACTGCTGCGCGATGCGCTTGCCGCCGTGGCAGCCAATGACGCAGCCAAGGCCGAATACTGCGTGCATACGCTCAAAGGCAGCGCCTTGAGTCTGGGCCTTACAGATATGAGTAATATTCTGGTCGATCTCAACACGCGAACAAAGGCAAAAAATCTCACCAATGCAGATCAAGACCTCAAGGCGCTGCAAAAAATGCTGCAAGACGTCAGCAAATACAAGGCGGAAAAATTTCCCTGATTAAAGACCGGCAAAACCCGAGAGCATCTCGGTAACGCCTAAAACCGGTTCGGGCGCATTTTCGCCGCGCGCGAAAACCGCCTCACACACCGCGGCATATTCATTCAGAATGCGTTCAACAAACAGCTCACCGCTTTTGGCGTTCGCGTATTTGGGCCAGCCGGTATAGCCGGGAAACGGCTTGAGGTTGAGCCAGGCCATCGCTTCGGCGGCAAAATACACCTCGCGCGCCGCATTCGATTGCCCGAGTGAGCGCATGCCGCGAATCGCAGCCTTTTGCCACGCTGGCAGTTCAATCTCGGGGCAGTCGGGCAATTCACGATGGCTGTCAGACACGGATTGCGGAGCGAGCGCGAGAGTGAGCGAGGTTTCGAAGAAGCCGCCGTGGTAATCGCGACCGAGCCCCTTATCGATTTTTTCGCGCACCGCCGTATCTTTCAGCGGAGATAAGGCGGCCGAAAAATCGCCGGGTTTATAATCGAGCATGCGCTGCAGCAGAATGTTCATCGGGTTAACAGCCGTAATACCCGCCAGTTTGAGCTTGTTCACGAAGCGCTGCAGCGCATGGTTATGCCGCGGTGCACCGTGAAAGGTCATGATTACCACACGTTTCGCGCCGTGCGAGGCCAGCTTCGGTATGAACTGCGCGAGGTGGTAATCGAACACCGCCGGCGTAGTCGCGATGGTACCGGGCCCCGGTGTCGGGTCGAGCCCCAACCCCACCAGCGGCGCCGCAATGTATCGCTCGGTTAAACCCGCGTCTTTAAGGCGCGGAAACAGACGGTCGGCGAGTCCGCGGCTGATCAGGTAGTCATTGGCCAAAGGCAAATGCGGTCCATGATATTCCGTGGGATTAACAAAGAAAAAAACAATATTTTCTGAAAGCGCGGCACCCACTTCTTTTTCCGGTAACTCATCGTAAAAAACCGGTTGTGCCTTGCGCATGAGCAACCTGCGGTTTGACCCGCAAGTTACACTGTCAACCGCAATAGGTTGTTTACAGCCTGTTTTCCTGCATTGTTCTAACCCAATGGATAATCAGGTTCCGAAAATGCTTTATTTCAAGCATATCTCCCGAATTTTGCTGTTCTATTTCGTAGGCTTATCTGTGTTTTTTATTTCCGGGTTCGCGGTGTTCAAGGTGCTTTTCGCCGATACCGAAAAAACCGTGGTGCCCGACGTCGTCGGCAGGTTATTTCTTGGCGAACATAACAAGCTGCGCGATGATTTTAAAGTTGAACTCAAAACTGCTTACCTCGTTCAATATCCATACGGCTACATTCTCGCGCAAGATCTCACGCCGGGAAAACGCGTCGATAAAAACACCAAACTCGAACTGCTGGTGAACCTTTCCGACGCGATTGTGCAGGTACCCAAGCTCGTCGGCTTCTCTGAAGATTTAGTCGATGGCTCTCTGGGCAGCCTACCGGTCGGCGGCCGCATCTTCTCACTGCGCAAAGGTGTGGTGACACGCATTCCCTCGAATCAACCCAAACGCGAAGTACTCGCGCAGTTTCCCCCGCCCGGAACACCGGTTGTGCCCAATTCGCCCGTCTCGCTGCTGATCTCTGAGGGACCGCAGGCAGCCTCGCCCGCGCGTGCCGCAATCACGCCTAAAATTGAAAAAGGTGTACCGGTGTCCATTGCGCTCGCGGCGGCGTACCATCTTAAGAAGCCTGCCGTGATCAAAATCGCCGCGGTCGAAAAGGCCGACGACAACGCGACGCTAATCGCCGACGCAAAAATCGCCAACGACTCGATCGAACTCGAAGTCGGTCGCTTCAGCGAAAAACTCGGCAAGGGAAAATCGGCCATTGACCTCGAAGATCTGCCGTTCGCGCAGTTGTTTATCCCTGAAAAAAAATGGGGTGATCAGGGTCAGGTACTCACCATCGCCCGCAAAGAACCCGTCGCGAACGAAGACGGTTCTTTCTACAGTGAATATTATCTCGTGCGCAACCAGGCCCCCTTACCGGTTTTCCGACGCCGCGATGAGACGTTCGACGTTTACAAAGACTACTTTGCCCCCGCGGCGGCCAAACCCGCTGAAAAAGCCGCGGAGGCCCCCGGCACCAAGACGATCGTAGGCGAGGCGCCGAAGGCAGAAGCCGTAGCCAAGGTACAGACGCCGGAAAAAACCGTACGCCTGAAGGCTGATACGCTCTGACGCACGTGGGCCAGATAAAAATATCCCCAAGCATTCTTGCCGCGCCGCTTGCGCACCTCGCTCAAGCGGCAAAACAAATTGAGAATGCAGGCTGCGACTATGTTCACATCGATGTGATGGACGGGCATTTTGTCCCCGCTTTGACGTTCGGAGAACAGATTACCGAAGCAATCGCGAAAGAGAGCAAAGTACCGCTCGACGTACATCTCATGGTTGCCAAACCGGAAATCGAGGCGCGAAAATATTTTGCGCTAAAACCCGAAATCATCACCTTTCACTACGAAGCGACAACCGCGCCGATCAGGCTCGCAGAAATCATTCGTGAAAACGGCATGCGCGCGGGGTTGTCTCTCAACCCGCGCACCCCGGTAAGCGTACTCGGCGATCTGATTCGCTATTTCGACGTCATATTGCTGATGTCGGTTGAACCGGGCTACTATGGGCAGAAGTTTATCGAGTCGTCATGGCAGCGCCTTAAAGAACTCAACGCGCTTAAAGAACGCGAACGGCTGGCAGGACGCATTGTCGAAATAGAAATCGACGGCGGAGTTTCTGATCAGAACGCCACGGCCCTCGCCAAAGAAGGCGCCGACATTCTGGTCTCGGGCAGTTACCTATTTAAGGGTGACATGACAGAACGTGTGCAGAAACTCAGGGGAAACTAATGCAAAAGCAAAAAGCCATCATCTTGTTATTGATCACGTTGGCGGCGTGCAAGAAATCTTACATCTTCACTGAAATCGATGCCGGCTTCAAGAATCTCGACGACGTCTTTGTCACCGAGTTCAAAGGCCAGCCGAAACAGACCGGCAAAAACGAAGAACAATCACTCGGTGCAGCCACCGCATTGACCGGCCGTTACGGCACGATACTGACACTCGACGTATGGGAGTTCGGCAGTGACACAGAAAGCCGCCAAGCCTATGAAACACTGGTACAGCAAGAAAAACAGAATAATCCGCGCGAATACGACCAGACAAAATCGGGTGAATACCGGTATATGTGCGTACGCGCAAGCGGCGTCACGGGCGAAATCTTTACCGTCAAGAAACTGCTGTTCCGTATCCTCGGCGAAAACAAAGACACGATACGCGAATACCTTGTGACCAGCAAACTCGCGCGCGTGCGCTGAACCAGCATTGCAGTTTCCCGAAACCGCGATATCTCCCTGCCCCAACGACACCTTTGCATTTTTCGGTTTTGCTGAAAAAAACCGGGCTCCGCTCACCTACCTCGACATAGAGCAGCTCAATCTGGCGCTGCTTGAGGGGCACTATGATTTTGCCAAAGGTTCATTTGCGATCATGGAAAAAATCGCGGCGGATTACGAAATTTTGTCAGCCGGCGCGGCAATTGGTCGCGGCGTAGGTCCCGTGTTCGTCGGCAATATTGGTGCGCGCGCCGCTCGCGTAGCGCTACCGGGCGAAAATACCACCGCCCACCGGTTATTCCGTTACTGGCAGAAGCAGAATGATCGCTTCGATCTCGTCGTCGAACAAATGCCGTTCCACCGCATGTTAACCGCCATAGAGGGCAGAACCGCGGACGCCGCCGTACTGATACACGAAGGGCGGTTCGTCTACCGCCAGCGGGGCCTAAGCCTGATCGAAGACCTTGGTGCTTACTGGGAAAAAACCACGGGTGCCATGATACCTTTAGGCTGCATCTACGCCCGTAAACGCCTACCGGTATCGCTCAAACAGCAGTTTGCCGCAGCACTCCGCGAGAGTATCGGCCAAAGCCTAAGTGACTTTGCCGCGCGTTCTGAACGTTATCAATCCGCCATTCTGCCTTTTATGCTCGGCCTTGCACAGGAAAATGATGCGGCCGTGGCCGAGGCGCACGTTACGACATACGTCACCGACGATACGGTGGAATTAGGTGCCGAAGCCCTGAAATCGATTGACGTGTTCAGGCAGAAATGCCTTATTTAAGGGAGTGCCCGAAGGTTTTGGGCTCCGTCTTGATTGTTTTTTGCAACTATTTTGCCGCAGAGGCATCTAAATTAAAGGAGAGCTATGGAAGCCGGCCAACTCAAAAATCTCGAAAACATGCTCACGCGCTGTATGCAGACCTCGCATACCGCAGATATTATCCTCTCCATCGTACCGATGGTCGCGGTGGTATTCGGCTCGGTGCTGGTATTTTTTCTGCTGCTGTATAACTACCGGCTGCGCAAAGAAAAAATACGCCAGCAGATACCCACAGAAAGTGCACTCGAACATCTGCGCTTCATCAGCCTGCTCGCGGGCTGTCTCAGCTTTTCGGCGGGAGTACCCCTCACGCTGTTTTTCGTGTTTACCAACCCTGCCAATGCAGGTATCCTCGGCGGATTAATCCCGCTGTCTGCGGGCACCGGCCTGATCGTGTTTTTTTACCTTTCACAACGAAAGCCGGGAGTCCATGCTGCAAGATGAAAACGGCCTGGCAAAAGAAGACTTTGACCGCGAGTTTGAAAAGGCACTCGACATGATCTATTCTATCGGCATGAAACTCTACCGCGGCAACGAAGACGATGCCGCCGATTTTGCGCAGTCGCTCTACCCGTTTGCTCTCAAACAATCAGGTAAATTTGCCGGCCGTTCCGCGTTCTCTACCTGGCTCTACCGCCTCGCTTGGAATTTCGGTCTCGAAGACCTGCGGCGCAAAAAACGTTTCGTCGCCGATACCCTCGAGGGTGTCGACATTGCCGCTGCCGAAACCGAACCAGAATTTGACGAGCAGGAGATCGGCGAGTTGCGTAAGCACATCAGCTCGCTTTCTGATCAGTACCGCATTCCTCTTATTTTGTTGTTCTATGAAAATATGTCGTACGCAGACATCTCTGCTTTCACCGGCGTAAAAGAAGGCACACTCAAGGCGAATGTGCACCGGGCAAAGAATCTGCTGCGGCAAAAAATGGGAAAATAGGAGGCGGCGTGAAAGGACATCCTACCCACCGCCCCCTTAGATGCCTCGTGCATCACAGGAGGCGGCATGAAAAACTATAAATACGAAGAGGCGGTACACACCGCGGTAAAACTCGAATACGAACATAAGGCGCCCGAAGCCCTCAGACTGCGAATTAAAGAGCTGATGCGCGTGCCGCTGGTAAAGCCATGGCAATTTATCGGCAGTGTTCTGCTGCTGATGGCGACACCCTTGAGTTTCTACCTGTTTAAGAATAAACTCGTCTATTCTGACTCACTGCTGATTCTGCTCAATATCTCTGCCGGCGTTGCGGCATTTTTGATCATTTTTGCCGGTGTCGCACACCGCTATGCAGACCCGCGACACAAGGCGGAGCTTATCGGCAAACTCAACTCGCTACGCGCTAAAATACCTTAGAACGCACCCTAAAAACCTCAGGGCCGCTTTAAGTCAGACTTAGACCGATTTGCCTTGAATTGCGCGCGCCGCGGTGATGGCGTCGGGGTAGACGGTGAAGTGCTGGTCTGATTTTGTCAGCTTGAAGACCATTTCTACCGTCTGGTTGATGCCGACGAGGTAGAGAGCGCCACCGTAGGCCTGCATTTTCTTCTGTACCTGAAATAAAACACCCATCGCCGATGAATCGAGGTATTCGACCTGCGTCAGGTCGATAATCAGCGAATCGGGCTCAGTCGCTACGGTTGCCAGCAGCTTTTCTTTGAGATCGGGAATGAAGTACATGTGCAGCTGCGCAGCGGTAATGACCGCGCACGGCACACCCTCCACCTGCTGCATCTGAACCACGGCGGACGACCGCCGTACAGAGCGGCGGTGTCAATTAATTTGAACGGCTGAATTCGAATTTCAGCGCCATTTCGACCGGATCGGCCTTCACGAGGCGGACCTTGAAGCGGTCACCGAGAGCGAGACTCTTCTGCAACTTACCGGCAAATATGGTAAAATCGTCGATGATCTGCACCTCACCGTGTTTATCTACCTGTGCGGCGTCGATTTCTCCTTCTACCGGAAAATCCGCCAGATTGACAAACAGGCGTTCACTGGTAAAACCCGAGAGCCAAGCGCTGAACACTTGTCCCGTTTTACCCGCCATGGCACGCACTGCGAGCATCTTTTTGTCGGTGCGCTCGGCTTCGAACGCGATGCGCTCGAGCCGTGACGCCTCGCGCCCATAGAATTCGAGATCGCCTGCCGAGAAGTTGTTACGCTCGCGACCGAGGTAGGCCGCGATCTGCAAGTGAGTTACCAAGTCGGCAAAACGTCTGATCGGCGAGGTAAAATGCGCGTATTCGACGAAGGCAAGCCCCCAGTGCCCTTTCGATTCCGGGGTATAGTTCGCCTGCATAAACGACCGCAACAGCAGATATTGGAAAACGTCACGTACCGAGTTCAGTGCCTGGTGCGCGAGCACGCGGCCTATTTCACGCTGGTCGGCGCCGCGTATTTTCAGTCGCGCCGCATATTTTTCGAGGTAGCGATTGAGCCTGTCGATTTTGTCGAGCGGCATGCTCTCATGGTTGCGGTGCAGAATCGGAATGTTCCGGCTGATGGAGAAGTTCGCCACCGCCTGATTCGCGGACAGCATGCACTCCTCGATCAGTCGATGCGAGTTGAGCCGCTGCTGGCTTTCGAGGGTGACAAACCGGCCGTGTTTGTCATAGATCGCCTTCTGCTCGGCAATATTGAGATCGATGCGGCCTTCGCTGTCGCGCCGCGCGATGAGAATCTCTGCGAGTTGCATCGCGGTGCGCAGCGGGGATTTCTTTTTGGCAAGGTCTTTGTGCGCCTCTTTATAGGTATAGCGCTTATCGATATAGATTACCGATTTGAACACATCGTAACTCAACATCGTACCCGACCGGTCAAAGTTCATGCGCACTGAAAACGCCAGCCGATCGGTTTTGGGTTTTAGCGAGCAGAACTCGTTCGAGAGTATTTCGGGCAGCATCGGTATTACCCCACCCGCGAGGTAATAGCTGTTTCCGCGTTTGAGAGCTTCTTCAAAAAGTTCTGTTCCCGGCCTTACAAAAAAGCCGACGTCGGCGATGTGCACGTCGAGCTCGAAGCCCGTCGCTGTTTCGTGGCATGAAATGGCATCGTCAAAATCTTTCGCATCATCACCATCGATGGTGAAAATGTAGCGGTCTTTGACGCGCGGGCGCAGCGGGTTCTTCATCTCTTTTTTGACCAATGCGGTAAGATGTTTTTTCTGCGGAATCAGCGATTTTTCGAATTCTTCTGGCAGCATGAAGCGCAGTTTCAGCCGCTGCATATCGCCCTTACGGTCTTGCGTCACTTTACGGTGCGAGGCTTCGAACACGAGAGTCTGTACCCGATTATAGCCGCCCGCGCGCGCGTTATGGCGCAGATGCTGCTGCTGCTCTCCCGTGCGCTTAAGGTAAATCAGTTCATCGGTCTTGGCTTTTCCCTTATAGAGCACATGCGGCCGGTCGGGTAGATCAATGAGTTCGACGACCGTCATGTCTTGGCCCCGTGTCAATGAGACGACGCGAGCAAGGTATTCTCCCGAAAACGGTTCGACGATGCGCATTACCTTTGCTGTAAAACGACCGCGGCCATAGCCGGTGATGCAGATCTCGACTTTATCGCGATGCAACGCTGCGCCGCGCTCACCGTGGGGAATTATCGCCTCCCCGTGCACACCCGCCGGCACGAAAGCTAATCCTGATTTTGCCGAACTGAGAATGCCGGTAAACCGGTTGCGGATCAGCCATTTTTTCTTGTGCTCTTCGACGAGCCCAGCCACTTTGAGAAAGCGGAAGGCCTCGGCAGAGCCGTGATCACCGCCTGGGATACGATGTTGCGGTTTCTGTTTTTTGCCGCCTTCGTGCGGCCGCTGAGCAGTTTTTTCGCCACCGGCGATGGGTACGCTCAGGTCACCCGATTTGTATGCGTGGAACAACCATTTGTCCACGAGTTTTTCAGTTTGTTTATCCATTGTTTCCTTTTGCGAGCACGAAATTAAGTTCGTGCCCATAGATTGGCACCAGGCGATCGTGCCCGGTGTCTGCGCTCAGCGCGAGATTTTCTGCGTTGAGCTTTTGGTGTGTAATCTGCGCGTCTGCAAGCGATACATATCGCCACGCGGAGATCTTCTCGTCAGTTGATTTTGTTTGTGCAGCTTGCCAGCTTTCCGCAAAACAGACCACGCTGTCGCCGCCCAGACGCGAGGTATCGCCCGCATCGACAGCAAACGCCTCGCGTTCGGGGCTGAAACGGTCGGCATAATACAGCCGCTGGTTGGTGCGGGTAAGAAACCAGTCGCTGTTGCTGACTCCGAAAAAAAGCCGCCATAGCCGTGACGACACGAATGTCCGGCACGGTATTTTTGCGAGCATCGCATACATACGGCAATACGCAAACGACGAACGCAGGCCGACGAATGACCCGGGTCCCGCACCCAGCCAGATTTCGCGAATGTCTTCGCTGACCGGAAAAAGTTCACCGATCGCTGCATCGATTGTGTCTTCCCCACGATTGCCGGTTTGCCTGCACAGGGTAATCCCACTGCCGTCTGCTTCAAGCCGCGCAAAGATGAGCCAGCGCGTCGAGGTATCGATCAGTAGCACTGGATAATTCACGCGGGCCGCCAGTCAATTTCGCGCACATCGTCGCCGCTGCCCGAAATCTTCAGTTCTGCCTTGCGGCTGAACAGGTAAGACAGGCCGATCGGCATCTTTTCAGGCCATTCGGCAAAGACGACCGCATCGGTATAATCTTCATCGGGCGGCAAGATATCGTCTGCCGCGTCTCCCGGTTTGAGCCGGTAGAAATCGAGATGTATCACCCTGATGCCGGCCTGGGAGTAATCGTTGCGCAGGTTGAATGTCGGCGAATTGGCGCCGGCGATGCCCCAGGCGGTCAGTACTTCACGCACGAGTGTGGTTTTACCCGCACCAAGCTCTCCCGAAAGCGTGACCAGAAGCGGGGGCGAAATTTCTGCGGCAAGGCGCTGGGCGACTGATTTCATTTCTGCCGGATTTGCCGCTCTAAACTGCACTGCTTTTCGCTCCAATGCAATAGACGTAGCGAAAAGAACTATTGAGAGGGGGAATGACATACTTCTTGATCCTTTATCCGCATTTCGTAGAATACACCTCATGGTCAAAATCGGTCAGCGCCAAACCCGGCAGCGCTCCATCATACACGACATCATCATGGAATCAGACCGGCCGCTGACTATCGCCAATCTCGTTACCCTCGCGCAAAAACGGCAGGCTAAAATCGGGCAGGCAACCGTCTACCGGACAGTCAATGCACTGATCGAAGCCAAAGAAATTCAGGCCGTGCAGATGCCGGGTGGTGAGGCGCTCTATGAGAAGGCCCACCTACACCACCACCACCACTTCAAATGCAATAACTGCGGCAAAGTGTATGATTTGCCGGGTTGCCCCGATGGTATCGACCTGAAGAAGTTTCTTCCGCCGCGCTTTTCACTCACGGCGCATGAATTCACTTTCTATGGCACGTGCGCCGAGTGCGCATGACCGCTACATCCATCAGTCGTCAGGGCCGGCCGGTTGATCGTCAGGGCCGAACCATTGGTCATCCGTGCTGATCCGTCAGCGGTTCGTGCTAAATGCTGACCTACAGGTCCACGGCCTATTGTCGCGTGGCTGTGCTTCCCTTTGCCTGCGTGCATCAGCAGGTTGCGCGCATGCGCCGAAATCAAAAACGCCGAACCAGCGAGGCTCACATAGTTGATGCCACTGATGGCGAAACGCGCTTCGACGATTTCACCCGCGACGAGCAATGCAAAACCCAGCGCGCCAAGCGCAACAATCAGGTATGAACTATGCGCACGGTAGCTGTGGTAAAAAGCGATGGAGGCAGACACACCGATCAGCGGCAACAAGAACCAGTGCAAATCACGCGCCCATGACGATGTCGACTGAAAACCGATCAGCGCGGTCGACAGCACCGGCAACACGAGGCAGTCGATCAGGCAGAGACCCGACGCGAGTATGCCGAGTTTATCCCACAGAGAACTGAAAGCAGTGGTGACGCGGCGGTGTGGATGAGTATTTCGAACAAGCAGACTGACCGCCATAACGATAACGAAATATCATTATACACAGTGTAAAGCAGAATTCAAAGTCGTGGCTGATATCGCCGCTCGTGCGCTTCTTGCCAGAAATTCCACATCAGGTCATTGACCGAAACTTCCCATGTGGGCATATTTGCGCCCGCAAGATCGATAAGGCTCCCGGGCCAGGTATGCCCCTCGCCGTTCAGTGACACGAGTTTCAAAGCTCCCCGGCGGCAAACATAGGTCTGAATTTCGGCATTGCCGCGAAACCGCATACCACCGGGTACACAGTTATTGATTCGCCGCCAGAAATCTACCGCATACGAGACCGGCCTGTCTTCGTTGTCGGCGAGCGGCTTCACGACTTTAGGCGTGGGCCCGCCGTAGAGCACATTCATGTCGTTACGACCATGCGAAATGAACACATCGAGTGGCCGCGGCGGATTACAACGGTCGACGTTCATGGCGCCGGAGATGTCGGCAATGCCCGTGAACACTTCGCCGGCGTCGCACGCGAGCCGGTAGGCCATCATCGCGCCTTTGGAGAACCCCGCCAGATAGATACGCCGGCGATCGGCAGCATATTCGCGCGCAACACGCAACGCAAGTTGACGGATAAAGCCCGTATCATCAATCTTATTCGCCCACGCATACCCGCAGCAATGCCCGGGATTCCAGTTAAGAAACGCCGGGTCTGTCGCGCTCGTACCGTCAGGGTAGACAACAATGAAGCCCGCGCTGTCTGCTTTCGCATTGAGCAGGGTATTTTCTTGCAGATTGCGCGCATTACCGGGCCCACCGTGCAACGCGAGCACCAGCGGCAGACCGTCTTCATCTTCGCGACCCGCGGGCAGGCGCAGAATGTATTTGCGCGGCCGTGCGTCGTGCTGCATCACATAGGTGCCTGACGGCATGCGCAGTGTGAGTTTCGCGCGCGTCTGCTGACGGCTTTTGCAGCCCGCAAGTGCAATGGCAAAATACGCAAAAAAGCCCAGACATAGCAGCGCCCTCACGCTTCATGATCTATACTGCCCTGCTCATGCGACAAGCAAAAATCGGTTGTGCCTCGCCCGGGGGTCATGAGTCTGAACCATGCGCGAAAAAATCGGCGGAATCCTGACAGCCTTCAGAACGCTCAGCACCGGCAATATGGAAAGTGCCGTCCGGGAAGTATTTGCGCGCGAAGAACAGAACGGAGCCAAAGCATTGCTCGTGTTCCGCATCGTCGTCTTTGTATTTTTCCTCATCGGTGGCACCACCGCCTCCCCCGACATAAAGGATGTCATTTCGAATATGGTTTTTGCCGCCGCTTATGCGATCATCATCGTGCTGCAGTGGTACCTGTTGCGTCGCCAGATGCACCGCGCGCTGCACCGATTTAACTATTTT
>JAEUSA010000404.1 GCA_016788945.1 Leptospiraceae bacterium | reverse complement strand
GCCAGCAGGGTTTCGATCAGGCCGGTAAAGCTGCTCTCGGCCGTGCGGTATGAATTGACGTTCTGGCCAAGCAGCACAACTGACTTCACACCGCTTTCGACGAGCGCTTTGATTTCGTCGACAATACCCTGCACCGGCCGTGAGCGTTCACGGCCGCGCGTGTACGGCACCACGCAGAACGCACAAAAATTATCGCAACCGCGCTGTATGGTCACAAACGCGGTAATTTTGTTATCGCGCCCGACCATGTGGTGCTCGAAAGAAGGCACAATATCGTCATAGGTCTCGTGGCGTGACAGATTGAGAAAACTGCGTTTTGCGTGTTGAGTACCATCGTCGGCAAGCATCGCCGGCAGGTTACGCAGTGCGTCAGGCCCCATGATGAAGTCGACCGGCAGGTTTTCATAGAGTAGATCTTCGCGCAGATTCTGCGCCATGCAGCCGAGAATGCCGATTTTGGCGCCGCGTTTGTGCAGGTGCGAAAGTTCTCGCAGGCGGCTGTAAATTTTCTGGTGTGCATTTTCCCTGATTGCACAGGTATTGAGTAAGATGATGTCGGCGTCGGCCGCATTGGGTGTAGGTCGGGCATCTTGCTCCATGATCTTACCCGCCAACAGAGAATCGTATTCATTCATCTGGCAGCCATAGGTTTCGATATAGAACTGCTTGGGTGACCGGGCCGTATCGGTGTTACTCACGCAGTTTAAGGACTAAAGCGCGAATCACGCCGGAAACTCCTTTTTGAATCAGGGCGCGCGGTCTTAAGGGGTTAAATCACCAACTTTGACTGTGCAGCTTAGCACACAAAACACTCCACCCTAACGCTGAATTTGAGATGAGATTGACACAGCACGCGGGAGGGTAATCATACACTGAAGGGTGTTTCGAGACTGCAAAGTAACACCCTTTAGGAGGATAATTCATGAAAAAATTCCTGATCGTTGCGATCATTGCCCTGCTCGGAACCGTATATGCGAACGGTGTGGGCGGCACATACCACTGCGAAGGTAAAAACCCGAACGGGGGCCGTTATGAAGGTACCGTCGTCATTTCAGGCGATGCCAGCTCGGGCTATACTTTCATCTGGACCATTGGGTCTGATTCGTACCAAGGAACAGGTACTCTCTCTGGCGACACTCTGACGGTCGACTGGGGTGCACCTGAACCCGTCGTCTACAAAGTTAACGCTGACGGCTCAGAACTGAAAGGCAGATGGGGTCCCGGCGGCAAAGGCAAAGAAAAACTGACGCGCCAGTAAAAAATCCAGCATACTTTCAGGCTACGCCTGAAAGTATGCTTGGGCTGGTTTAACCTTCTTCTTCGCTGCGGTTGCCGATCAGCAGTTCGTCCGGTATATCGATCACCGGTTCGCCGATTTGTACCGCAAGGCGTGAGCCGATTCGGCCCGGGCGGCACTTGAACTTCGCCCGTTCTTCGACTTTGAAAGTAAATTCTTCTTTGAGCGTCGTCTTCGGCATCTTGATAATATTGCCGACCTTGAGATTCATAATATCCTTGAAGCCGAGATTTACCGTACCGATCTCCACAGATATCTGCACCTGAACGTTATCGAGGCGGCTTTGAATCATCGTGCGGTTGACTTCACTTTCACCGCGGCGAATCGACGAGAACCAGTACTGCGCTGACAGTTTCTGAATAATCGGTTCGATCGTGATATAAGGAATACACAGATTCATCATACCTTCGGACTCACCGATTTTTGTCTCGAGCGTGATGAGCATCACCATCTCGTTGGGCGGTACGATCTGCGCAAACTGCGGATTTGTCTCAATTGTACCGAGGCGTGGTCTAAGGTCGATTACCGTCGACCAAGCTTCACGCAAGTTACCGAGAATATGAACGATAATACCTTCAACAACCGACATCTCGATGTCGGTAAGTTCGCGCGTCAGTTTTGCATGCTCGCCCGCACCACCGAACAGGCGGTCGATGATAGTGAACGTGATCGAAGGGTCGACCTCGAGAATCGCCGACCCTTTCAGAGGATCCATGTTGATAAGGGATAGGGTCGTCGGGTTCGGTATTGAGCGGATGAATTCCTCATACGTAAGCTGATCCACCGATTGCACATGCACCGAAACCATCGCACGCAGCTTGGCCGATAGTGCTGTTGTGGTGAGGCGCGCAAACGTCTCGTGCATCATCTGCACCGTACGAATCTGGTCTTTGGAGAATTTATCAGGACGCTTGAAGTCGTAGATTTTGACTTTTTTCTGCTCTGCCTGCGTGGCCGAAAAATCTTCGGTCTGCGCATCGCCCGACGAGATCGCCGAGAGCAGCTGGTCTATTTCATCTTGTGAGAGAATGTCTGTCATGAGATTTCCCTGCCGTAGCTAGTTGGCCAGCCTCGACTCCACGCCGGTAATTTGCCATAAGGCATCGCGTTTCGTCAAATAATAAGTCGTCAGATAATCGCGTTCAAAACCCTCGACGTCCCGGCGCGCGCGCACGCGTACCTGCGCGGTGGTTCCGCTTTCTTTGCTCTCGCCGCCCAGCACGCGAAACCGGATAAGTTTGTGCGAACCACGGCCGGCGAGAAATTTCCTGAATTCAGAAAGTGCCTGAGCGCGGCTTTCGCTCGAATCATCGGCATACAGGCGCGAAAATTCCGGATAATCGCGTATGATGTCTTTGAGCGAAACGTATTTGAAATACTGTGACCAGTTCTTCGTATATTCGGCGGAGAGCATCAGGTAGACGATCTCGCGTGCAGAAACTGCGGGTAATTCTGTCGATGCGTCCCCTGCGTTATCGCGCTCGGGTAATACCTCGCGGCTTTGGTCATAGATCAGGCGCAGCGAAGTCTGCGACGGTAAAAACAGGCGCTCGGCCTGCAATGGATTCGGGTAAAAATGCGCGGTGATTCTGAGATCCTTCAGTTTTTCCGAGAAGCTTTCCCATTCGACGTAATCGGCGAGCCTAATGCGCTTTTCGTATTTTTCACCGGCGTGGATAATCATCTTGCGCATCGGATACGCCTCACCGGTATAGCGTGTATGGTGCGGGTCTCGCCAATCTTCGGGTCCACGGAAATACATTTCTTCTTTTACATTGAGCGAGCGGCCGTCGAGGTCACGCGCAATAATCGTAAAATTCTTCAACGGATTTTCATGCAGATAGATGGTAATAGGATACGCCCCTTCGTTGACGAGCGATACGCTGAAGGTAATGTCTTCGTTTTTCGCAAAGCGCAGCTTCTGCGATGAAATATAGAGCCTCAGCCCGCTCGAACTGAAGTTTTCGGTCGCATTGCCGTGCTGATCGACTTTATGGTTGCGCCAGGACGCAGCCGAAAGCGCGCCAAAACACATTACGAACGTTAGAACCGCCTTCAGGGGCATAGTTCAGTATCGGCCGCAATATGTCTCTTGTTTGAGGATTTTCTTGCTGTCAGTGCTGCATAAAATAAAGCGGTGCCGGCAGTAGCCGGCAATGAGGCATATCAGGGCAAAATCGGTTTTCCCCGGCAGGGTTCGCGGCGTCATGATGGAATACAGGCGCGAGCGTTTTGCTGCACCGGAGAAATCCGCCGTTAACCCGCGCGCCGAATACCGCCAGTTTAAGACAGCACTTAAATCAGCGCAGCAACAGCTCTCGGGCGAGCGACGCATGATGCTCGACCGCCGTAAGCAGAACCCGGGTGAAATTCTCGCCATCGACGATGCGATCGATGTACTCGAGTCGCATCTGATGACCCTCGAAGACCCCTATTTTCTCGGCGAAATCAAGAACCGCATCTTTAATACCGGCGCGACGGCGGCAGCATCGCTGGCGGCGGTGATCAGTATGGTGTCACGGCAGTTCAGCTTCGAACCCGGCCGCGGCCTCGACGGCAAAGGGCAGAACCGGCATTTTCTCAAAGACATGTCTGATATGAAGCGCCGCATTCTCTATTTTCTCGGTCTGCAGCAAGAACTACGGCTGCCTGACGGTGTAAGTATCGTCGCCGCACAAAAACTTACCGTCAGTGAAGTGCTCGCGCTGAAACAGGCGGGTGTACAGGGCATTGTCATCGGGCAAACCAGCGAGACGGCACACGAGCTCGTGATGCTGCGCGCCATGCGTATCCCCTGCGTTTCGGTATCCGACGCGCGTTTTTTCAGAATGCGCCGCCCTATTCCGGTGCTGCTTGACGCCGATATCGGCTATATTGTGCTTAACCCGCGGCGCACGGCGCGGTTTGTGCAGACATCATTCGACGCGACTCCGCGCTGGTCGATGTCACTGCGCATGCGGTCGGGCGAACGCGCTACGCTGTCGGGCACGCTGCATTTTGTTTCGGAAGTAAAACAGACGCCGCGGCCTTACAGCGACAAGCAGCGTATCGGCCTCTACCGCACCGAATACCAGGTCAGCGAAGCGCATGAACTGCCCTCGACGCGGCAGCTGCAGAAACAATATGAATACCTGCTGAGCGAACGGCGCGAACTCGATATCGTCTTTCGCCTGTTTGACTTCTCCGAAGACAAAAACTTTCTCAGCCACGCAGCCATCAAGAATGACCCCGACCTGCGCGGCATACGTTTTTTACTGCACGAGCGCCGCTTGCTCGAAAGCCAGCTTGGCGCGCTCGTGCGCGCAGCGCAAGAGAGCGAACGCGCGATCAGCATTTTGATTCCGTATCTCAGCGAGACCCGCGAATTCGTCGCGATCAGGCAACTTGTCGACGAACTCAATTCGGGACGAAAAAAAATCCGCATCAGCCTCGGTGCGATGCTAGAAAATACGGCTGCCGTTTTCAATGCTAGGCGCTGGTTGACGTTGCCGCAGTCGCCCGATTTCTTCTACGTCGGTACATCAGATCTTTTGAGCGCCCTCGCCCAACAACGACGCGAAAAAACCGATGCTATACACCGCGCAGTGCTCTCCGATGCTTTTGCCGCGCTCGCGCGGGAACTGTTAGCGATCGGTCGCCGTAAACCGTTGAGCATCTGCGGCGAAATCGCCGGAGAACCCTGGGCAGTGGCCTGGCTGGCGGGTCTCGGCTTTCGCGACTTTGTTGTTCCGACCCACCGCATCGCCATTGCCCAAAATATGCTGCAGGCACTCAGCGCGACAGCGGCGAAACAATATGTGAAGCAAGTGCTGCGTATTGAAGACGAAACAGAACGCCTCGACAAAGCGCGTTCGCTGGCTCTCGAAATTCTCTATGGCGGGTCCTGAAAAAATCGTCTGCCTGACCGAAGAAACCTGCGAGTGGCTCTACCTGCTGGGTGAACAGCGCCGCATTGCCGGTATCAGCGCATACACCGTCAGGCCCGCAGCGGCAAAAAAGGCGCATCCCCAAGTCAGCGCTTTTATCTCCGGCAATATAAAGAAGATTCGCTCACTGAGACCCGATCTCGTGATCGGTTTTTCTGACATCCAGGCCGATCTGGCACAAAAGCTCATCAAAGAAGGATTAAACGTGCTGATAACCAACCAGCGCAGTATTGAAGAAATTTTCCGCACTCTGCAGATGATTGCCGCCCTCGTCGGCAAGAGTGCAGCTGGCGATAAATGGATACGCCGGTGGCGGCAGAAACTGGAGCGAATCAAAAAAAAACGTAAGGGTAAACCCCACAGACGTGTGTTCTTTCAGGAATGGGACGAACCCGTCATCAGTGCAATCGGCTGGGTATCTGAACTGATAGAAATCTGCGGAGGCCGAAACATATTCGCCGGGCGGTCAGGGGCGATGGCGGGCGAACGTATTGTCACCCTCGCGGAGGTTGCCCGCGGCAAACCCGAAGTTATCGTCGGCTCATGGTGCGGAAAACCCGTCGACTTTGACTGGCTGAGAAGCCGCGACGAACTTACAACCACAGACGCACTGAAACATAACCGGCTCGTCGAAATCGATTCGTCGGTCATTCTGCAGCCTGGCCCCGCGCTGTTCATCGAC
>JAEUSA010000383.1 GCA_016788945.1 Leptospiraceae bacterium | reverse complement strand
GATCGCCGCATTTTAGCGCGACGATGCGCACGTTAATCACCAGCACGGTCTCTAAAGTTCTTTTAACAGATCGCGCAGATCAAAATCGACAATATCCGCCGCAGTCACGAGGTCGCGGCTGTCGACCGCTGCCGTAATTTTGCCAAGCAATTCAATAAGCCTTTCGCCGCCGACTTTTTTGGGGTCTTCGGCAATGCGCAGTAGAATAACGGCGTCGACCAGCGTCTGCGAAACGCTGTCGAGAAGTTGTAAGGCATCTTGCTCTTTGCCTTGTGTGAAGAAGGCGGCGATGCGTTCGAGCTTGTCAGACAATTCGGCGGTCTGCGCGCGAAAATTATTAATACGCTCAGCGGCTTCTTCTTTAGATATGCGTGAGAACTCGAGCTGGCGCAGCCATAGTTTCAGCTGATTTTGTACCTGCGCGAGTGCGTTAATTTTTTCGATCAGATCGGGGTTGGTGTTCAGCTCATTCAAAGCCTTGGCCAGTGCTTCCGCATTTTCCGGTTCGAGATGTTTGCTCAGCGTCTCGATCGATTCGGCGATAAATGCTCCACCATTTTTTAGATCGCGTTCTTCTTGCTCGGTCAGATGTTTATCTTCCTGAATGGTGCGGGCGACGTGCAGTCCCGCGCGGTCGGTATAATCGATCAGTTCGCGCAGGTTCGATTCGATGAGTTGCGCCTGGTCTCCGATCTGCAGATTGATCACATCGATTTCATCGGAATTGAGATCTTCTTTGCCGGCAAATTCCGGTTTAGCCGCCACACGGTAGTCGATAATGTACAGGTTCTGCGATTCGGCCCAGGCGCTGAGTTTCTGCAGAATCTGGTTGAAGGGCAGGGTTTCGGTCAGCTCAAACTGCAGAGCCTCATCGCCAATATAAATCCGCATATCTTAAATAACGTCGAAAACCGCGGTTTTCGCGAGCGGAAAACGGGTAACAGGCAGTGAGGCAGGCCTGCCTCGGCTTTGCCGGGCGCTTAGGGCGCTTCGCGCAGTTTTTCCGCCTGTTTCTTCCAGTCACCCTTATCGTCGAGGGGTGGTGTGGCTTTCAGGTGTTTTTGGTGTTCATCGTGCAATGCCTTCGTTGCCTCTTTGTTTGGGTCGATCTGTTCTTTCTTGAGGTCACTGCCGTTCCACCTGAGCGCAGTGCCCGCATTGATTTCAACATCGTTGAGAAAGTCTTGCATCAGTTCGTTCGGGTCTGAAGAGAGACCCGACTCGCGCACAAAGTCTTTCACGATCACTTTACCTTTAAAGAGTACGATGCGGGTATCTTTTGCCGAAGCTTCAACGGTAAAGGCGGTTCCGCGCACCCCCGCAGTGACAACCGGTGTTTTGATGCGCCACTCGGAAGCCGAAGATTTTTTTTCAAAGTTGGCGCTCAACACACCTTTACTTTCGTAATACGTCGAAGCGGGTTTGATTTCAAGGCTTGAATGCTGGAAAAGCTGAAACGAAGCCCCGTCACTCATCAGAATCGCGACTTTGGCGTTTTTTCCCGTTTCGATAGTATCGCCTTCTTTCACGAGCATGCCGAGTTTCGGTTTTACCGGTTTCTTTTGATGTGTAATTTTTACCTCACCTGAAAGTAGGGTGATCTTACCTTCGGCTGAATAAATTAATGCTGGCGACAAAAGCAACAAACTAAGAGCGCGTCCCAAAACCCTTGGGCGCGCTCTTGCGGTGCGCGGAGGCACCGCGCGCAGCATAGCTGCGCAACGTCCCAAAGCCCGCACGAGGTGGGTTTTGGGACGCGTTCTAAGCAAAAGCTGTTTCATCTGCCGGCCCTCCGCTTAATAGTGGTAACGTGCTGAAATTGCGGTGAAGAATGAATCGAGCTTGAAAGCATTTGCATTCATAGCCAGATCAATATTCACCTTTGCCGCCGGTGTCCAGCCGAGCCCCAAAGCGACCATCAATTCTTCGTCAACCGCGAACTGGCTTGACGACTCTTTGGTTACTGTACCGCCGGCAGTCGTCTCGGTGGTTTTCGGCGCGAAAACATTCTTGCGGACCCCGAATCGTGTTTTGAGAGTCTCGAGTGTCTGGTGCTCGATGGCGACACCGAGGGGTATGTACGCATGCGTTGCACGGTATTGGCTGTCGACGCTGGTGGTGAGGGTGTCGGGTCCACCGGTGCCTGAAACCGCATCGGTTTTCAGGGCATATCCCTGTGTCAGGTAACCAAAACCTGTACTATAGATGACTTTCAGCTTCGTGTCAGTGATCGTCTGCCAGAATGCCGCATCGATGCTGAACGACGTATAGTTTGCAGTGGAAATCCGCTTTTGTGAGCCCGCGGCATTCGAGTCGGTCATTTCCATCGGGATATTATAAAAATCCGCAACAGCGGCAACGATCAGCTTGTTTTGGCCGATCGGAGTAACATAACGGACGAGCACATTCGCCATGTAGGCAAATTTATTTTTTGCGGAGTAGGTGTTCGTTGCGGTGGCGGCATCCCATTTTGCCGATGGCAGCGAGAATGACCCTGCAACGTCGAGGTAACCGGGACCGAGATTTTTTATCTGCACACCGAGACCCACCGATGGCTCCTGAATCGCCGATTCGTTGCGCTGAAAGGTTGTACCCGTGGCAGTGTTGTCGGTATCTTTTTTGCTGGCACTCATGTAACCGACGCGCAGGCCGATGTTGAGCGATTGTCCGAGCGACATGCCGAGAAACGCGTCGACGTTGCCGAGACCGCGTGCCGGCGCGCCGGTATTCAGCATGCCAAGCTGCGTCATGTACGGCACGGCATTCGTATTGTATTTGATGCGCGCGGTATCATCGCTGACCGCCGCAGCCGTGCCGATCAAAGCAGGATTAATAAATGTATTGAAGATCGGGTGCCTGTCTGAAACCGGGCGCCGGATGAATACACCAAGCTTCATGTTGTCGATCGGTAACGGAATTGTCGCGCCGCCCCAAGCATACTGCTGCGCCGTCCAACCTTCAAGGTAGGCAGTGCCATGGTTCATCAAGTGGCTGGGATTGTTGATCGCGTTAAAATCATTCTCTGAGAGACGGTTCGGCAGTGCCATCGCACGGTCGGTGGTCTCGCGTGCTTCATTCACCGAAGAATCGACGATACGGCTCGAGCAATAACCCGGCGCCTGTGAACTGACGCAGGGGTCGTCAGCATAAATGGAGAACGAACCCGCGGTGAGCAAGAAGCCGGTTAACAGCAGTTTGTTTTTCATGGCCGCAATTTAAGCGCATTTTTTCCACTTTGTCAATACGGCAGACTGCCGTATAGATCAATTCAGCCAGCCGCTTTCGCGCGATTTTCTGATTGCCTCGGCCTTTGAATGCACGCGCAGCTTCAGATAGATATTTTCTATGTGCTTGCGGGCGGTGCCCGGCGCGATCTGCAGCTCATCGGCGATCTGCGTATAGGTATAGCCGCTCGCCATTCGTTCGAGAACCCGGGTTTCCATTGTCGCCAGCGGAGAGTTTTCCCGGCTCGTGGTGGCGAGGCGCTGAAAAATTTTCTGCGCCACGCGTGGAGTCAAAGTTGTGCCGCCGCGCGCCACTGTCTCGAGTTCGAGTAGAAGCAGGTCAGGCGCGGTATCTTTGATGATATAACCATTGGCACCAGCGATGATGGCTTCGGTAATTACGTGAGGATCTTCAATGGCTGTATAACAGCACAGTTTCACGCTGGCATGCTGCGTGCGCAAGCGGGCGACGAGTTCGGTTCCGGGCATGCGCGGCAGGCGCACATCGATGAGCCACAATGCTTCGGGATGATTTAGTTCGGGGAGCGCTTTTTCTGCCGAGTCAAATACCTTATGCACTGCGAGCGCATCGCTGCCGCTAATGAGATCTCGGAGATACTCAATCGTACCGGGATTATCTTCGACGATGATGACATTGATTTTCTGCCGATCCATTTGCTATTTTTCGCGAAGCACGCATAGAAACAGCGTAAACCCAGATCGGTTAACGAGCGAGCGTGCGCGTCCCTGACGGCGCGAAGCCCTGTTTATTATTCCCGGCAAACCTGCACCGTTAAGAACGCTGCGGCCGTTCCAGCGGAATGCCTTGCCATTTGATACAATCACCAGCCGAACTTTGTTATTCCGCTTTCTCAGACTGATCTTCATTTCGGTCGGTTTGCCGTATTTCAGGCAGTTGCCGCTCCATTCCTGTAAAATGCGCAATGCGTCGAGCAACAAAAAGGGGTCGCTGCGTTGGATTTCAGAATCAATCTGCGTTTCGATTTTAAGCCCTTCAATGCCCGAGAGCATGGCGAGAGTCGAATGCATTTCTTCGGTGATCGTTGCCGAACTCAGGTCGCTCTGCAGCAAAAAAACCATGTCGCGGATACGGCTGCCTATATTGCGGGCGCGCGCCGCGAACCAGTCACGCACTTCTCTGCTCACCTGTGCGCGGTGCAACCGGAGCTGCATTTCACCGAATTCAGAACCTAATACATCGTGCAGGTCTGCGGCTAGATTTTCGCGCTCGCGCGTCAGCCGCGCCGCGAATTCGCTGGCTTGTTTCTTGAAAAAACGGACGCGCACACCGAGCGCGGCCGTAAACAGCAGGTTCTCGGCCACGGCACCGAATTTCATGAAGTGGGGAAAATAATCATTAAAACCCACGGAAAATCGGCCCATCAGGTGCAGTGAACTCAGAATCGCCGAGATCAGAAAGAGCACCCAGCCTGCGAGCATGATTCGTGCCGGAGTAAATCCGCCCCAAGCTGCTTGCAGTGTGACGGCGAGTGCGAAAGAGCAGTGGATGACGACCACCCACAAATTGTACACCATCATGTTGCGGTATGCAATAAAAGTATTCAAAACGATGAGTATGACGTCGGCAGTTATGAGCAACGTCCAGAAACGGTTTTGCCACAGAGAAAGACGCGTCTGGAGAAACTCGCGGTTGAACAACGCAAAGGGTATCAGCATCAGCGGAAAAATCGCTGAGCGGAAAAAAAGGTACATCGGTCTCGCCGAATGGCCGAACGTATCTTCGGGAATGCGTTCGAGGGTCAGAAACAGGCCGACAAATAACAATAGATAAAGTGCGTAATACAGATTGATGCGCTCGCGCAATGCCAGAAACAGCGCGGCGTTATAGAGCAGAATCGCCGCGAGGGCGCCAAAAAACAGACCGGTGTACCAGAAGAACTTCTGCTCTGATTGCACGAAAGCTTCTGGCAAGAATACGTGTACGGGAAAACGGCGCGAACCCGGTGGCATCGCCGCGATGTACACCGAGCCATGACCCACCAGCGGTTTATCAAAAGTAAACAGAGCATCGCGGTGCGCATCCATTCGGGTCGCATGGACAACCTTGCACGGTGGCGTTTTTGCCGCACAGGTATCTGGAAGAAACCAAGCTTGAGCCTCGGGATACAGGCCTTTGATCTGTACGATGACTTTCGCTGTACTTTCTTCTGTGCAGAGCCTGAAGCGCAGCAGATAATTTTTCTCCGTATAGCCGAAGCTGGCAAATGGATCCGGTATTTTTTTGAACACGCGATCTGTCGCAGGCGTGAGTTCGGCCCGTACCGGAATGGCGGAGATTTCAGCGTACTCGAGGTAGTCGCCGGCAAAACGATTAGGCTGAGACTGATTCAGCAAGAGACAATCGGCCGCTAAGGCGGGGGAGAGCGAAGCTAAGATCAGCAGTGAGAACAGGCGAAGAAGACCCATTTATCGCCTGATTCTGCCGCAGTCTGCCGTATTGACAAGGACAAAAAGGGATAATTGTGCAGGAGCGGAGCAGTAAATTACAAAGGCTGCGGTCCGCGTGGAATTTTGTAAAATGGTTGTAGCTCAAGTCGAAACAAAGATAAGAACCGAATCTGTTCCGTAAGCGTCTAATGCGCATGATAAGCCGCCTGTTCATTATTGCTCTAACTACAGTGGCGCTCTTTGCCGAAGACGTCAAACTGCGTGTTGAACACGATAGCTTTGTAGAATTGGTCACCCTGACATTCAGCGAAGGCGCAATCTGCCGCAAGATAGACACACAAGATTTACCATATCCCTTGCGCTGGCATTTAGAGCCGGCGTGGAAGCAGATTCAATTCGAACCAGAAAAAAAGGGGGTCGATACACGCTTGCCGCCGGAAAAGCAGCTGTTTTCACACTGCCAGATGCGGATTAGCCGCAGGACTCTCGTCGGGCCGCTCACGAAAGGAGAATGGAAAGTCTTCGGTGTTCGGCAAGGCAGCGTTGTGCGTAACTTTCCGATAAAAAATAAAATCCAAGTCCCCAACGAGAAAGGTATGTTTCGCTTTGAAATTGCAAAATCGGCGATCATGCGGGCGACCGCAGTTCGCTACGGCAATAGCACTGGCGCCTGCAGAGAATACGCGGGTCTCATTCTTCAAGAAACGGAAAAGAACCCTGATACGAAGAAGATCCTTGTCCATATTCCCGAGCCCGTGACAGAAAAAGAGAACGACCGCACAAAATGCCGGGCACTGCCGCAGACCATCGCCGAAACGGCGCAGCTGCTGGAGCCCGGTAAATACGAAGTTGCCGGGCCGCATTTGGGTGCGGTAGAGCTCTATGGCATGGAATAAGCCACATAGGTCTTCTTACCTCTGCGGTAGCGGGGGAAAAAATGTGAAATCATATTTTCCAGTATTTCTGCTTTTCGTGTTCGTCGTCGCGGCTACCGGTTGTGCAAGCAGAAATCTGAACGCTGAAGAGATATCTGCTTGCCTTGCCCGAACCGATTTTCCCGGCTATGACGCCAAACTACGCAGCGCCATCGGGTGGCATATCGACTACGACCGTAAGGTCCGCGAAACGAAATGCTGCGCTCTCGAACCGCGCGCGCAGGTGCTTGCGAAGGGCAGGAATCTTTCGTCATTCAAATCAGAACTTATGAATCGCATCGATAGAATCGAGGCGGGGGCTGATTCGTTGCAGCGGAGTGAACTCAGCAAGTATGACCGCTGTTACCGGTCGTTGATGGATCTCTATTGGGATACGAGAAGTGCCGTCGATGCGCGGTAAAACGGAAGCGAACAGAACCAAAAAAAACCACAACCTCGCGGTTGTGGTTCAGAGTCGTACGGCGATGTACTTCTCATTAGACTGCGTAAGCCGCAGCGTAATCAGAAGTACCCAACCTCCCTCGCGGGAGGTTGGGGTTGAGGACCTCCGCTATTAGCGGAGCAGCTGCAGTACGCTCTGCGGACGCTGGTTCGCCTGTGCGAGCATCGCTGTGCCAGCCTGAGTGAGGATCTGGTAGCGTGTGTAGCTCGACATAGTTTCTGCCATGTCTGTATCGCGGATGCGGCTTTCTGAAGCCTGGATGTTCTCGTAGGCGTTCATGAGGCCCTTCGCTGCATGTTCGAGGCGGTTGTAATACGCGCCAAGGTCAGCACGCTGCTTGCTGATGATGCGGAGTGCTTCATCAGAAAGACCGATTACTGAGTTCGCTTTGCCCGGTGTAGAGATCGAGATGAACGTCAGTACAGTCGGGTTTCTCAGTTTCAACGCTGCTGAGGTCATCGTTTCGATGAACACGCGCTCGCGCTGGTGCATATTGGCGCCCATGTGGAACCACATAGAAGCAGTCGGGTTCAGACGTGCGAATGAACCTGTCAGAAGCTTCATCTTGTTGAACTCGGCCTGAGATGCGATACGATCGATCTCGTCGATGAGTTCAGAGATTTCCACCTGAATCTGCTGGCGGTCTTCGTCAGTATAGATACCGTTTGCAGCCTGGACAGCAAGTACACGGATGCGCTGAACGAGTTCGCCGGTTTCCTGCAGATAACCTTCGGTGGTTTGGATGAAGCTCATTCCGTCTTCGGTGTTCTGCTCAGCACGACGCAGGCCATGAACCTGTGTACGCATCTTTTCAGAAACCGCGAGGCCTGAGGCATCGTCGCCGCCGCGGTTGATTCGCATACCGCTCGACAGTTTTTCCATGTCCTTATCCAGATACCAGTTCTGGAACTTCAACACGCGGTGCGTGTTGATCGCAGACATATTGTGATTGATAATCATCTGTTTCCTCCGTGAAACTTGTTTTGCCCGGGCTTCATTTACGCGAAGCGCGAGACCTCATGTCTCGCCGCCCCAGTGCTGTGCAAAGGAGCCGCCCAGTCTTACCATTAATGTCGGCGGATAAAAATTTTACTTAATCGAAAGGCAAAAAAAAGAGTTTCACTTTTTTCTATTTTTTCAAAAAAATGCTAATGGGATTTTAGATTTGTGCCGACGGGCTCGGAGCCCACAGGTTC
>JAEUSA010000427.1 GCA_016788945.1 Leptospiraceae bacterium | reverse complement strand
GGACGCGCGGTCAAAGACAGTCGCGCCATATGCCGCGGCAAATAACGTTTCATTCAGTCGGTTTCCGGGTGGGGTTTCGGCCACACGCTCCCACTCGAAGCGTGAATTGATACCGTATTCGATATCCGCAATATCAAACTTGGTTTTTTTGAAACCCGACCCGTCGATGAACGCAGTATGCGAAGTTTTCGGCACAATGGCAGGCGCCATAATCAGTTGGTCGGTGAGCGAACGCGTAAGTTCGTTGCCCCGCAGCGAGAGCGTGCGATACGAATATCCGAACGCGAGCGCACCCTCGGCTTTATCGGAGGAAAAATTGTACTGGCCGAGCAACGAAAGCTGATTGGATTGCAGCGTCTGCGATTCCGGAAAATAATATTCGCTGCCTAAATTACCCCGGCCGCGGCCCTGAACGAGCAGATTCAATTGATCTCCCTTGATCCACTCGGGTTTTATTGCACCCAACAGAGTAAACTCACCGGCATTTTCCGCTTTGGCAAGATTGTTAAAATTGCGGCGCGCATAGTAGGCGTCGGCAGTGAGTGCAACTATCGGTTTCTCCGCTGCGCGGATGACATAGGTGGCAAAACCTTCGGCTGAAGCAGCAGCGAAACCGCGTGAAGATTCGGGTGCTCCCCAGTCGCTCGCGGGCTCGCGATCGGCAGTCTTGCGCGGAATGAAGCCTATGCCACCGATTTGCAGGGGCATGCTCAGCTGGACCGTGTTGCGCTGCTCGTCTGCAGGCAACGCCGAAAGGTGAATGCCGTTTTTCGCGGTATTGGCAACCGCGTATTTTTGTGCGCTGACGGCAGACAACATACTGAGCGGCATGTAGATTAACGGCTCACCCGGCCTGCCGGGATGCGATATGTTTGCGCCGCCCAAATACCAGCGCTGCCAGCGTGTAGATTCACCAAGCATGGCAATCTGTACGTTCTCGGCGCGCGCGAAACCTGCTGTATCCGGGTTAGACAGTATCGCCGGCTGAAAGTAAGACTCTAACAGACCACCGACATGGTTGCCATGCGGCAGTTCTTTACTATCAGCAGCAGTGAAGCGCCAGTCTTGCGCGAGTGAAACCTCTGCGGCTTCTGCAGTGGCTGGTGTCTCTTCTGCATATAGCCCCGTAACACAGGCCAGCACTAACGCAATCGGTAAGTGTCTCCATGCGCTCAAAAATGTCGTCTTCATTAGCGATCCGCCTGCGCGAGGTTATGCTGGTGAAAAGTTTGCCAGATCGAATTGTCGATCGCAACCATTTCAGAGCGATAATGTTCAAATTTTTCAAAATTCTGCATCTGCTGCGAATGGATAATGAGCATCGCGAGCAATTGCAGCAGCCGGGGTTCAAATGCTTTTTTATGCAGGCGGGTCGTCGTATACTCTTGCCGCAGCTTCTGGTACTCAGCCTCGAGCGCACGCGCCTCGTCGACCTTCAGCTTACGCCGGTGGCGGTAAACGCCGTTCACCTCGAGCAGCAGCGCATAGATGCGCTCGCGCACACCTTCGCCATAATCTTCTTCGTGCACGAGATTATACATTTCGCGAAAAACACCACCGGGCATAAACTCGGGATATTCGACGACGACTTCGGGGCGAAGATAAAGCGCATCGCGGTAATGCTCGAAAAATGCCTGCTCGTTGCCCGTCATGTTGGCTGCGTGCGCGAGCAGATAATGCGCTGCGGCGTTCGTCGGATGATTCGAGAGAATAAACGCCAATACCTCGCGCGCAGAGGCGAAATTCGCAATCATCAGCAATGAATAGGCGAGCTTGAGCAGATCTCTGAGCTGCAGCTGGTAATTCTTCTGTCCGGCGAAATCGCGCGCAAAATTGTCGGCGATCTGCGCATGGCAGAGCATAATGACTGCCCGGCGGATGACCGAAACATGCTGCGCCTCGCTCATGTCGGCCAGCACCTCTTCGAATGCGCGGCCACGATCCATGCCGGGGTTCAGCGCGGCGAGGCGTTCGTGGCGGTGCGTCAGGTAGCGAGTAATTTCATAGGCTTCTTCGGCGGAGTAACGTTCGGCGCGGCTGCTGATACTTGCCGCGCCCGACTCATCTGTGCCCATGGGCAGCTCGCGCAGCCACTGCTCGGCGAGCCCAGCCGCGCGCGGAAAATTACCACCCAATATTTCATCAGCAATCGCCTGCGCGTGCGGTGATTCCACAGGAGGGCAGGGTAGATAACAAAGAGGCGCCGTAAAGATTTCGATGGGCTGCGGGGCTTAGTGCGTCAAAAGAATATCGGCCTGCATTGGCGCATCAGGTAGGGCAGAAAAGCCGAATGGCGCTCGCCGGTTTCCCACGACACGAACGCCAGAAAATTGCGTGCCCGGGTCAAGGCGACGTACGCGAGGCGCACCTCTTCGTCAAAGTCATTTTCCCGGTGCGGCATCGAATGTTCGGCAATGCCGAAAACCAGAACATTGTCGAATTCGAGTCCCTTACTCTTATGAATCGTGAGGATTTCAAATTGTGCCGGCTTATTCTTTTCGAGCATCAGCCTCTGCGCATTCGTCCTCACCAGTACTGCCGTCTTTTCTTGAAGAATTCGTGCAACGGCTCCCGGCAGTTTTCCCGAGGTAATCGTGTCGAGCAGCTTCTGCCACGCCTGAGTGGCATTTTCCGAGCTCGTGTGCAGAATCACGGGTTTATACAGGGCGGTTTTGGTGGCCTTGAGCGTCTTACGCACGAAATTACCAGAACGGCGAATGAAACCATTCCCCAAGTTGACAATCGCCTTGGCACTGCGGTAGTTCTTCACAAGGTAGACGCGTTCAGAACCGGGCACAAGGCGCGTAAAGTTCTGCATGAGCGATACATCCGCACCACGAAAGCGGTATATGCTCTGCCAGTCATCGCCCACCACCAGATATTTCTTCGCCGCCAGCGAACGAATAAAGGCAAACTGATCGGGTGACGTATCCTGAAACTCATCGACGCAGACTGCCTCGAAACGGCCCTCTCCAAGCTGCCCATGAGCGGCGCGACTGATCATGGCGTCAAAATCGATCAGGCGATTGCGCTTAAGGTATTCATTCCAATGCTGTGTAAATTTTTCGCATTCGGCTGCCTGCAAAAAATCTTTCCTGAGCAATATGCTGCCCGGAATATGCGCATAGTGGGGCAACATTTCCCGTAACAGGGTTATGCGCGCCTGTTCTGCATGCTTGACAATGCGCAGACCATGATCTCGTTCACGAAT